>JBFIMV010000146.1:0-6326 GCA_041611575.1 Desulfuromonadales bacterium
CAAGGCGATGGCGATTGAAAAAGCGATCGCCGGCCTGCCGATGCCGCTGCATCCCGGCGCGGCCCGCTATTACCAGGAAGTCGGCATCACCATCCCCGCCCGACTGCTCGCGCAGTAACCGCAAGCCTGCCCCGGCCGCCCCAGTGGCGGCCGGGGTTCCTCTCCTCCAGGGGTGCCTCGATGACCGACGCTGCGATTGAACCTGTACCACAGCTGCCACCCTCGCGATTGCTTGTCATCCTCGGGGTTGCCGTATCCCTCATGCACCTCTGGTTCAACGTGCTCACCGTGTTGTCGCCGCTCTGGCAGAATTCCCTGCATTTCGCCGGTTTCGCCCTGATGGCTGCGCTGGTTTACCCGCTGCGCAGGAACCCGACGCCCGTCTGGCTGGCACTCGATATCCTGCTCGGGTTGCTCGCCGCCGGCTCGGCCATCTACCTGATCGCCATGGAAGACGCCATCTATGCGCGCGGGGTGCGCATGGTGCCCGCCGAGTGGGCGGCCGGCATCATCCTGATCCTGTGCGCCCTGGAATTTACCCGGCGGGTGGCCGGGTGGTTCATCCCGGTGCTGATCATCGCCGCCCTGAGCTACATCGGCTGGTGGGGGCAGGAGATCAGCGGTGTCTTCAAGTTTGCCGGACTGAGCACGGAGACCATCCTCTTCCGCAGCATCTACGGTGACGACGCCCTGTTCGGCACCATCGCCGGCATTTCCTCCAGCTACGTCTTCATGTTCATCCTCTTCGGCGCCTTCCTGCTGCGTTCGGGCGCCGGGGAGTTCGTGATCGACCTGGCCCGGGCGGTCGCCGGGCGCATGGTCGGCGGCCCCGGACTGGTGGCCGTCATGGCCTCGGGGCTGATGGGGACCATCTCCGGGTCGGCGGTCGCCAACACCGCATCGACCGGCGTCATCACCATCCCGCTGATGAAGCGCGCCGGCTTTCCGGCGAAGTTCGCCGCCGGGGTCGAGGCCGCGGCTTCGACCGGCGGCCAGCTGATGCCGCCGATCATGGGGGCCGGCGCCTTCGTCATGGCGACCTATACGCAAATCTCCTACAACACCATCGTCGTCGTCAGCATCCTGCCGGCGATCCTCTACTTTGCCGCGGTCGGTTTCTTCGTGCGCATCGAGGCCAAGCGCAGCCATGTCGACGCCCTGGATCACGAGGAGGTCTCGGCCATCGAGGTCTTCAAGCGGGGCGGTATCGTCTTCCTCCTGCCGATCGGCGTGCTGATCGGCCTGCTGATCTACGGCTTTACTCCGACCTACGCCGCCGGCATCAGCATCGTCTCGGTGATTGTCGCTTCCTGGTTCAGCCCCAACCGCATGGGACCCAAGGCAATCATCGAGGCGCTCGCGCTCGGTGCCAGGAACATGGTGATGACCGCCATCCTGCTCTGTGCCGTCGGGCTGATCGTCAACGTCATCTCGACCGCCGGGGTCGGCAACACCTTCTCCCTGATGATCAACGAGTGGGCCGGGCACAGCCTGGTGATCGCCATCGTCCTGATCGCGCTGGCCTCGCTGGTGCTGGGGATGGGCCTGCCGGTCACCGCCGCCTACATCGTGCTCGGCACCTTGTCGGCGCCGGCCCTGCATGCCCTGATCGCCGACGGTCTGCTGGTCGAGGCCCTGGCCAGCGGCCAGGTCCCGGAAGCAGCCAGGGCGATCTTCATGCTCGCTGCACCGGACCGCCTGGCGGAGATCGGCAACCCGATGACCACCGCCACCGCACGACTCATCGTCGACGCGGTGCCGGTCGATATGGCGGGCATGGTCCGCGAAGCGGTGCTGACGCCGCATCAGCTGACTTACGCGCTGCTCTCCGCACACCTGATCATCTTCTGGCTCAGCCAGGATTCGAACGTGACCCCGCCGGTCGCGCTTGCGGCATTTACCGGCGCCGCCATCGCCGATACCCCGCCGATGGCCACCGGCCTGCAATCCTGGAAACTCGCCAAGGGGCTCTATGTGATTCCCCTGCTGTTCGCCTACACCCCCTTTATCGGTGGCTCCTGGGCGGATGACTTTACGATCTTCTTCTTTGCTTTCTTCGGTCTCTACGCCTTTGCCGCCGGTCTGGAGGGGTTCATGGAGGCCCGTCTTGGCCTCATCGCACGCCTGCTGTCCATTGCCTGTGCCGTTGCCTTGCTCTGGCCGGCCGCATGGTATGTCCACGCCGTCGGCCTGGTGGTGCTGGTCGGGCTCTTCCTGCAGAGTTTCCGCACCTCCCGGAGGCAGGCTCAAGCCGCCTAGCCGGACAAGTCCGGGAAGCTTCAAGCCGCGCGCTTTCCTGTTCCTTTCGCGCTGCACGCTTGACGAGGGCAGGGATACTGCGTTCCGTTGTTTGCTGACAGGTGATAATTGCTTGCATGTCACAAATCCCTCCCTATACTTAAAAGCAATAACATTTTCGATAGTTACAACGAACTAACCGCGGTGAGGATATGACCGGAACCACGATGGGCAAATCTCTGCGCACTCTGATCGGAATCATCGGGCTTGCTGCGATCTATCTGCTGATCGCCCGGATGATGTTCCCCTTGAGCGTGCCGCCCGGGTACGCTTCGATCGTCAATCCGGCAGCCGGGATCGCCCTGTGCGGTGTCCTGCTGCTTGGCTACAGGGCCTGGCCGGGGGTTTTTGCCGGGGCCTTGCTGGCGACCGGTATGGCGGTTCATTCCCTGGCCCCTGCACTCGAGCCTGCCACAGCCGCTCTGATCAGCAGCGTCATTGCCGGCGGCGTTACCCTGCAGTCGCTCCTGGGTGCGGCGTTGATCCGCAGGGTCGTCGGCTTCCCCACGCCGGCCGATCACATAGATGATGTCGTCAAATCGATGTGTCTCGGCGGCCCTCTCAGCTGCCTGTTGAGCGCCAGCGTCGCCGTCTCCTGCCTGATCCTGAGCGGGCAGCTCCTCCCGGCGCAGATCGGCAGCAACTGGCTCTACTGGTGGCTGGGCGACAGCCTCGGCGTGCTGCTGGTCCTGCCGCTGGTGGCGGTCTGGCAGGTTGTCCCGGAAAAACACCCCGTCCGCACCCGGCTGAGCGTCATCCTGCCGATGGCGCTGATCGTCATCGTCAGCATCCTGCTCTATTTCCAGATGCGCAACGACCTGCGGCAGGCCAGCCAGCTGCAGTTCGACCGGCGCACCGATCCGCTGATCCTGGCATTGAACAAGGCCAAGCAGACCTACCTCGACAACCTCTACGCCATCGAGGGGTTGTTCCTGGCCAGCCAGCATGTCGATCGTCACGAATTCCGGCAGTTTGTCAGCGGCAGCCTGCAACGCCATCCCGAATTGCAGGCCCTGGAGTGGGTCCCGCGGGTGCCGGCCGCCGAGAAAGAAGCCTACCAGCGGCAGGCGCATCTCGACGGCTTGCCGGGCTACCAGTTCGTTGAAAAGCTTGCGGATGGGCAGATGGTCCCGGTCGGCGATCGGCCAGAATACTTCCCGATCTACTACCTGGAGCCGATGGCCGGCAACCAGGCGGCGCTCGGTTTCGATCTCGCCTCGAATCAAACCCGCCGCCAGGCACTCGACCTGGCACGTGACAGCGGCCAGCCGGTGGCCAGCCCCCGCATCCGGCTGCTCCAGGAGACCGGTGAGCAGTACGGCGTGCTGATCGTCCTGCCGATCTACCACCAGGGGCAGGATATCTCCTCTGTCGACCAGCGACGCCAGCAGTTGCACGGCTATGCCCTGGGGGTGATCCGCATCGGCGACATGGTGGCGGCGGCCTGGCAGGATTTCGATCTGGCCGATGTCCATTATCGTCTGCGGGACATGACGGCACTGAAGGGTTCGCAGCTGTTGCTCAGCAACTTCGTCGATGATGAGAGTGAGGACGTCAGCGGGCCACCGGATGCGGACAGACTCTCGGGCAAGGACATCCACTCCGCAACGTATCTGGATTTCGCCGGACGTCTCTGGTGGCTCGAATTCTTCCCCACGGCAAAATTCCTCGACGAGGTTGATTCTCCGGAACCGCGCCGGCTGCTGCTCGGCGGTCTGCTGATCGCCAGCTTCCTCGGCGCCTTCATCCTGATCATCGTCGGCCGTTCGGCGATGATCGCGCAGATCGTCAAGGACCGCACCGAGGACCTGACCTCCGCCAATGCCGAGCTGGCAAAGTCCGTCGAAGAGCGCAGGCAGATGATGGCCGCCCTGCGCGAGAGTGAAGCCAAGGCGCGCACCATCGTCGACACGGCGGTCGATGCCATCATCACCATCGACGAGCGCGGCATCGTGCAGTCGTTCAACAGTGCGGCGGAGCGGATCTTCGGCTACACGGCCGACGAGGTGATCGGCGGCAACGTCAACCGGCTGCAGCCGGAGCCGTTTCACAGCGAGCACGACGGTTACCTGCGTCATTACCTCGAAACCGGCCAGAAGAAGGTCATCGGCATCGGCCGGGAGGTGATCGGCCGGCACAAGGATGGTCACGAGATCCCCATCGACCTGGCGGTCAGCGAGGTCGAGCTGGATAACAAGCGGCTGTTCACCGGCATCATCCGTGACATTACCGACCGCAAGCACGCCGAACAGGAATTGCTGGAAGCCAAGGAAAAGGCCGAGGCCGCCAGCCAGGCCAAGAGCGATTTCCTTGCCAGCATGAGTCACGAGATCCGCACGCCGATGAATGCCATCATCGGCATGGCCGAATTGCTCGAGGAGACCACCCTGACGCAGGAACAGCGCGAATACGTGCACGTCTTTCAGACCGCCGGTGAGACCCTGCTGAGCCTGATCAACGACATCCTCGATATCAGCAAGCTCGAAGCAGGGCACCTGGAGCTGGAACAGATCGATTTCGACCTGCGCGAGCTGCTGGAAAAGACCTGCGAGATTCTCGCCCTGCGGGCACACAAGAAAGGCCTGGAGCTTGCCTGCCACCTGGCGCCGGACACCCCGGAGCGGCTGCAGGGCGACCCTTTGCGCCTGCGCCAGGTGCTGGTCAACCTGATCGGCAACGCCATCAAGTTCACCGAGCAGGGGGAGATTGTCGTCGAGGTCGGTGCGGAGCGGCCGGTCCCCCCGGACCAGCCGGCCGAGCTGCTCTTCTCGGTGCGGGACACCGGCATCGGCATCCCGCCGGAGAAGCAGCAGACGATCTTCGAGCGTTTCACCCAGGTCGACGCCTCCACCACGCGCCAGTATGGCGGCACCGGCCTGGGCCTGAACATCTCCCAGCGGATTGTCGAAGCGATCGGTGGCCGAATCTGGGTCGAGAGCGAGGCGGGGAAGGGGAGCACCTTCTTTTTCAGTGGCTCCTTCGAGCCGGCGCAGAGCCGGGAAGCGCCCGATGCATCGGTCGACCTTCAGGGGATGAGAGTGCTGGTGGTCGATGATTGCGACGCCAACCGCCTGGTGCTGCGAGAAACGCTCGCGCGCTGGGGCGCCACGGTCACGGAAGCGGAGAATGGCCGCATCGGTCTGGAGCGGATGCAGCAGGCCGTCGATGACCGGCAGCTCTTCGACCTGGTGCTGCTCGACTGCCGCATGCCGGAGATGGACGGTTTCGAAGTGGCCCGCAGAATCCAGCAGGACGGTTCCCTCGCCAGCACCACGGTCATGATGCTCACCTCCGACAACCGCGCCGGCGATATCGCCCAGGCCCGGCAACTGGGCATGGCGGCCTACATGGTCAAGCCGATCAAGCGCAAGGACCTGCAACAGGCGATCGCCAGTGCCCGGCAGACGGAGCGACCGGTGGCGGAGACCTCTGCCCCGCAACCGGAAGTTCAGGTCGAGGGACGCTCGTTGCGGATCCTACTGGTGGACGACTCGGAAGACAACCGCTTGCTGGTGACGTCCTTTCTGAAGAAGCTGCCTCACCGGGTCGACACCGCGGAGAACGGCGAGGTCGCCGTAAGCAAGTTTCAGGCGGGAGATTTTGACCTGGTGCTGATGGACATGCAGATGCCGATCAAGGATGGCTACACAGCCAGCCGCGAAATCCGGCAATGGGAGCAGGAACAGGGGCGTCCGGCAACGCCGATCATCGCCCTGACCGCCTTTGCCCAGAAAGACGACACCCGGAAAAGCCTCGATGCCGGCTGCAATGCACATCTGACCAAGCCGATCAAGAAGGCCGTCCTGCTGGAGGCCATTGATGCGTTCAGCGCCAACCCCGGCAGGAATCCACTCGAGAACGAAGGACAAGACGATGGAGACACATCCACAGAATCCGGAGGATAAGATTATTGTCGAGGTCGATGTCGACCTGGAAGACCTGGTCCCGGGGTTTCTCAAGCGTCGCCAGGAAGACCTTCAAGCCCTGAAGGACGCCCTCGATGCCGGGGATTTCGAGCAGATCCTCAA
>JBFIMV010000147.1:0-6318 GCA_041611575.1 Desulfuromonadales bacterium
CATTGAAGACGACACTCTTGCCGACGTTCGGGTTGCCGACCAGGATGATCTTTTTCTGCTGTTCGAGTTTTTCAGACATCATTCACCCGTTCACTTTTGTCATTGATAATCAATTTCATTCAGGGGAGAAAAAAAAGCTCAGGCAGGGCGACAGTCCTTGCACAAGCCGTAGAGTTCGAGGCGGTGACGTTCGATGGTGAACCCGTGCCTGGCTGCCACTTCGTCCTGCAGCTGCTCGATCCGCGGATCTTCGAATTCCAGGATGCGCCCGCAGGCGGTGCAGATCAGGTGGTCGTGATGTTCGTTCTGCCCGGTCGCTTCATAGCGCGCCTGGCCGTCACCGAAATGCCGCTGCTCGGCGATGCCGCTTTCGGCGAACAGCTTCAGCGCCCGGTGCACGGTGGCATAGCCGATACTGGGATGCTTGCGACGCAGCCGGAGATACAGCTCTTCGGTCGAGAGGTGCGACCCGGCGCGCAGGAACTCGTCGAGTATCACGTCCCGCTGTTGCGTGGTTTTCAGGCCTTTGGCCCGGAGGTATTCCATGAAATCGGCCCTGGTTTTGCCCTTGCTCATCACGCCCCCTAGTTGAAAACGGTTTTCAATTTAAATGCAGGAGACACTCATGTCAAGTCTTTATGAACAAAGAAAGGATTTTACCAGGCGGGCAGATTTACCCCTGGACGGGAATCCACTGGTAGAGGTACATGGTCAGACGCCCCATCATGTCGAACATCAGCATGACGCCGACCGTCATGAGCATCAGTCCGGTGAAGATCTCTATCAGGCGGATGTACTTGCGGAAGCGGTTGAACACGATCAGGAAGTGATGGAAGAGCAGACCGGACACCAGGAACGGCAGGCCGAGACCCAGGGAGTAGATGGAGAGCAGCCAGACACCCTCGCCGACATGCCCGGAGGTGGCGGCGATCATCAGGATCGAGGCGAGGATCGGCCCGACGCAGGGGGTCCAGCCCGCGGCGAAGGCGATGCCGACGACGACGGTGCCGATATAGCCGCTCGGTTTCTTGTGCAGGTGGACGCGCTTGTCGCCGAGCAGGATGCCGAAGTGGAAGAGGCCGGTCATGTGCACGCCGAACAGGAAAATCAGCGCGCCGCCGATCTTGCCCATCCAACCGAGCCCCTCGCGCAGGTAGTGCTCGAAGTTGCTCGAGGCAATCCCGGCCAAAGCGCCGAGCGAAATGAAGACCACGCTGAAACCGAGGATAAAGCAGAGGGAGTGCGCCAGCACCGTCATGCGGATCTGCGCGGTTGGGTGGGCCGCCTGAAGCTGGTTGAAGGACAGCCCGGTAATGTAGGTGAGGTAGGAGGGGATCAGCGGCAGAACGCAGGGCGAGACGAACGACAAAAAACCGGCCGTGAAGGCGATCCAGTAAGTGATCTCAACCGTCTGCTGCACAGGTCATCCTTTCGTCAGACCCACCATGTAGGCTACGGTTTCGGGGTGCGCCCAGTCAATGGCGCCGATGACCTTGTCGTCGATCACCCCGTCCTTGCGGATCACGAATGACTCCGGGAACTTGTAGACACCGTAGAGTTTCTGCACGACGCCCTCTTCGTCGTAGAGGACCGGGAAGCGATGCGGGTTCTTCGCCAGGAAATCCGGGACGGTGGAACTGGCGTTCTCCTCGATGTTGATCGCCAGCATAACGAAGTCCTTACCGGCCATGGCGTCGTTGAGCCTGTCCATCGACGGCATCTCCGCCCGGCACGGCGGGCACCAGGTCGCCCAGAAGTTGACCAGCACCACCTTGCCGCGCAACTCGGACAGGGTTACCTTGTTCCCCGCTGTGTCCTGCAGGGTGAAATCCGGCGCGACATCCCCTTCCCCGATCTTCTTGACCGGCTCAAATGACGGGCGCGGGCCGCTGGCGAAACCCAGGAGGAGGGAACCGCCAACCAGTACGAGAGTGATAACGATAAGAATAGATCGTGACATTATGATTCCTTGTATTCATTCAATATAATATCACACTGTTTAACCGTAGAAGCGCGTAAAAGTCAATTGTTTGAGTCATCTCGTCAGCGAACGGAACAGGGCTGCATACCGGGTTGCCCTATCAGGGTATTCATCGCGAAAAACGCTCGAAAGACGATCCCCCCCATCGCGCTCTCATCAGTCGATTCGCCGCCTGGCAAATCTACTGACCTGCCATCTGGCGAATAGCCTTGACGGCACGCTCCTCGTCGATATGGAAACCGTTAAAGACGACCCTTCCCGTTTTGTCGATCAGGACTTTCCAGGGGGTGCCTCCCGAACGATAAAGTGACATGGTCCGCGGGAGGCGGCTCTCGCGTGTTCCCGCATCGTGGGCCATCGGAATCGGCAGGCCGTACTCCAGCTGGTTCTTGCGCAGCTTGTCCAGGGTGTTCGTATAGTGCCCTTCGAACGTCGTCTGCACGGCCAGCAGCACGACATCGGGGTTGTTGCCGAACTCGTCGTGGAGGCGCTTGAGCAGAGGGAAGCCCCGCGAATGGCATCCCGGGCACCAGTCCTGGAAGAAATACAGCAGGACGACCTTGCCCCGTTGCTCGTTGATGAGGATCGCCGGAATCTGTCGTCCATCCCCACCGATCCAGTTGTTGAGCTCCAGTTCTGGGGCCATCTGTCCCTGGATGCCGAGATGGCTGTCCGCTTCCGCGGTCCCGGAAAACAGCAGCAGCACGCAAGTGATGACGGTCGCCATGCGTAGGAACACGCCATGAATCATCCACATAAAGTTTACTCCTCGTCGACAATAGAAATCATGATCGAACGTCAAGCACCACGAGATCGGCTATTTCCGCCCCTGTACGCCGGTCGAGGTCTCTGCATTCGCAGCGGGCGAAGCGCTGGGCGGTTTCTTGATGACTGCCGCAAACTTGACCGGATCGGTCAAAGGCAACTGGCAGGTGAAGTTCTGGCAGACATAGGCCGCGCTTTTCCCGTTGACCGGCTTCATCCATTCGACGAACGGGGCGAGTTTGCCTAACTCATCCGCATTTTTCGTCGTCCTCAGGATTGTCACGGCTTCGGGTGTGTACGCCTCGCGAACGGCGGCCAGCATCCTGACGGTGGAGGCATTCTGTTCATCCCCCGCGATGACGATTTCACGGGACGGCTCGATCAGCAAAGCTGCGCCCTGGAGGAGCTGGGTGTAGCCTGCCGGGTAACGGGCAACCGTCGGGGAGAGTGCCGCGAGAAGGCTGTAGGCGGACTGCTGCCATTTCTTGTCGCCGGTCAGCAGATACAATCGGGAGTAGACCTCCAGCGCAACCGAGCCGGCTGAAGGCATAGCGCCGTCGTAAGGGCTCTGCGGCCGCATCACCAATTGCTCCGCGTCCCTGGCCGTGTCATAGAGAGTTCCAGTTTCCGGATCCTGGAACAGCGCAACCAGTTGTTCGGCGAGAAGCGTGGCCTGCTCGATCCGGCGCGTCTGGTACGTCGCGGCATAAAGATCGAGGAGACCGCGCGCCAGGAACGCATAATCCTCTGCGAACCCTGTAATGGCGGCTTCGCCCTCCCGGTATCTGCGCTTCAGCCGGTTGTCGTCATCACGAAGCTCGGTCCAGAGAAAATCGGCGGCCCGGTTTGCGGCTGTGATGTAAGACGGTTCGCCCAGGACGTCCCCGCCCTTGGCCAGGGCGCTGATCATCAGTCCGTTCCAGGACGTGATGATCTTGTCGTCGAGATGCGGACGTACCCTCTTTTCGCGAACGGAAAACAGCTTGCTCCGACTGCGCTCGAGCTCCTGTTCCAGGTCCTTCCGTTTCATCCTGAACTGTCCTGACCAGAGCCTGAGGGGCTTGGACAGGTGCAGGATATTGTTCCCCGTTTTTTCCCGCGTGGCTTCATCGTGATAATTGCCGTCCCGGCTCACGTTGAAGACTTTATGAAAGCGTTCTGCGACCGTTTTTCCGAGGGCCTGCTCGATTTCGGCATCGGTCCAGAGGTAGAATTTTCCTTCGACCCCTTCCGAATCGGCATCTTCCGCCGTGAAGAAAGCCCCCTGCGGCGAGGTCATGTCGCGCTGGACGTAGGTAAAGATCTCGCGGACCGTTTGCGCGTAATCCGGCTTGCGGGTCAACTGGTAAGCCTCCGTGTAGGCGATCGCCAGCCCCGCCTGGTCGTAGAGCATTTTCTCGAAATGCGGCAGCAGCCACTCAACGTCGGTCGAATAACGGTGGAAGCCGAACCCGAGATGGTCGTAGATGCCACCTTTGCGCATCTCCTGCAAGGTCTTCTCAACCATGTCGAGGAGTTTCTTGTCACCGCTCAGCCGATATCGGCGCATCAGGAACGTGAGGTTGTGCGGACGGGGGAACTTCGGGGCCATGCCGAAACCGCCGTGCACCGCATCGTGGCTTTTCTGCAGCGTATCGACGGCCACGCCCAGATCGCGCGGAGTGATCATGGTGCTGGCTTGAGGTTCAGATTGCTCCAGCGAGGCGAGGATGCGTTCACCGGACTTGCGCATATGGTCTGGATTCTGCTGCCAGAGATAAGCGACCTGGGGCAGCAGTTCCATCATGCCGATCCGGCCGTACCTGCCGTGTTTGGCGATATAGGTCGCGGCATGAATCGGTACGGCCTCGGGCGTCATGATGATATTGAGAGGCCAGCCGCCGCTGCCTGTCAGCCTCTGGCAGACCTCCATGTAGACCTTGTCGATGTCCGGGCGTTCCTCCCTGTCGACCTTGATGGCGATGTAATGTTTGTTCATCAACGCTGCGACCTCGGCGTCCTCGAAGGCCTCGCGCTCCATCACATGGCACCAGTGGCAGGTGGAATAGCCGATGGACAGGAAGATCAGCTTGTTTTCCCGGCGGGCCCTGGCGAAGGCTTCCTCACCCCACGGATACCAGTCGACCGGGTTGTACGCATGCTGCAACAGGTACGGACTTTTCTCCTTGATGAGGCGATTCGCCGGGTGCTTGTGGGTCGAGCCGGGCGCCGCAATCACTGCCGGAGCGGGGACCGCCAGGAAGAAGGACATCAACAGGAGCAGCAGCTTATGGCAGCAGTTTCGCATTCAAACCTCTCATACCCGGGATGGAAAGCTTTCTCTGGAGTCGTCTCACGCGCCGAAAATACTCTTCGCCCTACCCGACCAGCGCGAAGACCCGGTCGCCGGCTTTCCAGATCTCCACCACACAATCACCGACCGGGTAGAGATACGTCTGGGCCTCCACCATCTCGACGCGGACATCGGCAGCATCGAGTTCGAACAGCGAGTAGCGCTTGCCGTCCTTGTTATAAGACAGGTAGGCGGCATCCCGCCGACCGATGCTGCACTTGCGACCGCCAAGGAACTCGTACCCCTTCTCGGCCAGCTCCGGCAGGACGACTTCGAAGGGAACCCTGTCACGGAACCATGCGGCGACATCGAGAATCTCTGTGGCGTGAAACTGCATGGTATAGCCGACGTGGTGGTTCTTTTCCGCGAGCCGGGCAATGTTCTCGATGCTGGTGAATTCCGAAGCGAAGGGGTTGAACACCAGCAGGAACAACGTCAGCCCCGCGAGGGCCGCAGGCGGCAAGACCAGCCATGTTCTGCGTGGCCGCGACCGGGGCTGCGGCTCCCGGGCGATCAGGGCAACGCTGCTTCTCAACCTTTCAGGTGCCTGCTCGCAGCATAGTTCTTTGCTGAGGACGGCCTCCAGCCTGTCGTCTGCGTCCAGCAGGCGGGCGCAGACCGGGCAGTCTGCTGCATGCTCAGAGGCCACCTGCCAGCCGGCCTTGTCGGACGGTTCACGAACCGCCAGCCATTCTTCAAAGCGTTTACAATCCATGGCTCACCTCGTTTTCTGCCCGGAAGAAGGAGCAAAATCCGCGGCAATGACCTTGCCTTGCTTCCGGGGTCCGACATCGGCCAGAAGCGCCTTCTTCAACAGGTCGCGCCCCCGTGAAAGCCGCGACATGATCGTGCCCAGGGGGAGGTCGAGTGCTTCCGAGATCTGCCGGTACGACCACTCCTCGGAGTAAAAGAGGATCAGGGGAGTCTTGTACTTTTCCGGCAGTTCCTTGAGGGCGCGATGGAACTCCCGTGATTCATGCTTTTGGAGGACATTGCTCTCCGGAGAATCCGAACTGACCAGCTTTTCGAGGACGGCGACGTAGCTCTCTTCGTCGGGCACATCCAGCAGCTCCGGCCGGTTTTTCTCCCGGGAGCGCAGGTACAGGTTGCGCAGGATAGCCAGCAGCCAGGGCCGGGCCTTGTCGTGGTCCTTCAACTGGTGGACCTTGCGGAAAGCAAGGGTGAACGTTTCCTGGACCAGGTCCTCGGCATCGAAGCTGTTGCCGGAAAGCTTCCGGGC
>JBFIMV010000148.1:0-6296 GCA_041611575.1 Desulfuromonadales bacterium
ACGAACAGGGTCGCCGCCCCCAGGCCGAGCTCGCGCCAGGCGACCGCCGCCTGGCTGTTGGTGGTGAACAGGCGGTAGCCGGCCTCCAGTTCCAGGTCGGCACAATCCTCGAAGAGGAGAAACTGGCCGAGGTTCTGCAGTCGGAAGCGGCGAAAGCCACGCGCGACCAGGGTTTTTACTTCCTCGGCAAGCACCGGCCACTCGGTATCGAAGATCGCCAGGGGCAGGTCCCAGATGATGCGTTCGTGCGCCTTGAATTGAACGCGGCCACCCTGGTCGAGCTTGTCGGCAACGCCAGGTGCCAGCGGCAGGACCAGGGAATCGACCCCGTCCTGGCGGAGCAGGGATAGGTCATGGACGTGGCCGAGGACCACGGCGATTTCAGGTTGCGACTCGGGCGGGGTCTCGGCCGGGACCAGGTCGGCCATCGCCTGGCGGCGGTGCTCGGTGCGCGCGGCATGCACCCGGGCCGTCACCAGGGTCTCGAGCTCTTCGTAAAATTCGCGGCGTACGGCATTGAGGCGGCTGAGCGGCAGGACGACCGCCGGCAACGCGCCGCACTGCAGACGGCCGAGCGAGAAGGGGGCCTGGCCGGTCTTGCCGAACACCTTGGCCATGACCTCGGCAGAGAGCGGTCGGTCGGTGGCGGGGAAGGTTTCCACCGGGTAGTCCCGCTCAAGCGTCAGACCATGACAGTGAGCCTTGAGCTGCAGCCGGTCGGTTTGCGGCAGGGCCACGCTGAGATCGACCACCGCCTCGCCCGGGGTGACTCCTTCCAGCCGGCGGTGGCAGGCTGAGGAGCTGAGGTTGAACGCCTGGCCGGAGGAGACCTTGAAGATGCGGTCGCCGACGCGGAAGGTCTTGCCCGGCGGGCAACCGACATGCGCCTGCGCGCCGCTGCCGACGCGGGAGACCGGCTTGCCGTCCTGCCGCAGGTCGCGGACGGTGAAGGCCGTGCCCGGCTTGTCGCTGGCCGGCTGGATGCGCAGCCGGTCACCGAGGTGCAGGGGTTCCCGGGGAGAAAAAGTCAGCACACCGCCCCGGCAGCTGGCAACGCTGCCGAGCAACCGTCCGGTAGCGCCATGCACCTCCGGGTTGACCATGTCCGTCGGCTGCGGTCCGGGGAGAAAGCCGCGGGTCGGCAGACGGCCGAAAGCCTCCTTGAGCAGCTCTTTGCCTTGCGCGACCGCCTCCCGGCGCTGCTTGTCCGGGGCATCGATCACCCCGCGGTAGGCCTGGACGACGTTGGCCACGTACTCGGCGCTCTTCATGCGTCCTTCGATCTTGAAGCTCATCACACCGGCCGCCGCCATCTCCGGCAGCAGGTCGATTGCGGACAGGTCGTTGGGCGAGAAGTAGTAGCCGTCCTTCCCCTTGTAACTGTAACGGCGCCGACAGGGCTGGGCGCAGCGGCCGCGGTTGCCGCTCATGCCGCCGAGCCAGGAGGAGAAGCTGCACTGGCCGGAGAGGGAAAAGCAGTGGGCGCCATGGATGAAATGTTCGAGATCGAGGCTCGTCGCCTGCTTGATCGCAGCGATCTCGGCCAGGCTCAGCTCGCGGGCCAGCACCGCGCGGGCGAAACCGAGGCGTTCGGCCATGCGCACGCCGGCGATGTTGTGGATGGTCAGCTGGGTGGAGGCGTGCATCTCGATGCCGGGGAAGTGCCGGCGGATCAGGCGCCAGACTCCCAGGTCCTGCAGGATGACCGCGTCGATTCCCATGGCCTCGACGGCGGCCAGGATGTCGATCAGGTGCGACAGCTCCTTCTCCTTGACCAGGGTGTTGAGGGTCAGGAAGACGCGCCGCTGGCGGGCGTGGGCGTAGCCGACCATGCGCTCCAGTTCGTCACGGTTGACGTTCTTCGCCTTGGCGCGGGCGGAGAACTCCTTGAGACCGACATAGACCGCGTCGGCGCCGAACTCCATGGCGGCGAAAAACGCTTCCAGGCTGCCGGCGGGAGCGAGAAGTTCAGGTTTTTGCAGTTGATTCGCCATCGACAGGTTCGTCCGGTGATATTATCGTGCAGCCTTCATCGCAGGGCTCGCACCTCAGGAGGTTTCCGGAAAGCCAAGGGCCGGGGATTCCCCGGCCCTGACAGTGAAAGTCACTCTAGCACGCGGCGGCGCAGCCTGGCAAGCAACCCGCGCTCACGAGAGGAGCGCCAGCTGCCGGGGAGTCAACAGCCAGAGCAGTCGGGCGTCGTCCCACCCGGTCAGCTCCAGGGCGACCAGGCCGGCATTTTCAAAGACCAGAACCCCTCCGTGCAGCAGTTGCGTGGCAAGGTGCTCCAAGTGCGGCAGATGCCCGACCACCAAAATGCGGGCGTCGACCGGTTCGGCGGCGAGCAGCTTGAGCAGGGGCTCCAATGGTTGATCGGGAAGGACGGCGTCGCTGGCCAGGATGTCGCTGTAGGGGTAGCGAACCGCTTCGGCCACCAGGGCGGCGGTCTGCTGGGCGCGCCGCTTGGGGCTGGAGACGATCAGGTCGAACTCCAGGCCGAGTCGCCGCATTCCCCGGGCGGAGGCTTTTGCCTGCGCGACCCCCTCCGGGGTGAGTACCCTTTGCGGGTCTTCTTCGGCTGAACAGGCGAGAGCATGCTGCATCAGGTACAGTTCCATGAATCAGAAGTCCTTTCCATCCTTGTCTCAATAACCCATCATCGCAGACAGCTTAACTGATTTGACAGCCCTGTCCAACTACGATAACTGTAATTACCATGTGTAAAAATATCCGAAACCTGATCCTTTGTCTTTTTGCCCTGCTCGTCGCTTTGGCGGCCGTATCGAGCGCCGGCACCCTGGAAGACGGCCTCGTGGCTGCCGAGTCCGGCGATGTCGACAAGGCCTATCAACTCTGGCTGCCAGAGGCCGAGAAGGGGAACGCCAGGGCGCAGCGTTACCTTGCCGTGTTGTATTCCCGTGGCCAGGGAGTGGCGAGAGACGACCAGGCCGCGGCCAAATGGTTTCATAAGGCCGCGGCACAAGGAGACGTCATCTCCCAAAGCAACCTCGGGGTACTGTATTCCCGGGGGCAGGGCGTCACCCAGGACGACAAGGAGGCGGCAAAGTGGTTTCACAAGGCCGCGGTCCAGGGTGACACGCACGCCCAGCTCAGGCTCGGCGTCATGTATGATATCGGCCGGGGAGTGGTGCAAAACCCTGTCGTGGCCTGCGCCTGGTACGCCATTGCCAAGGGAAACGGCGTCGAGCTGGCGCAAAACTACCTTCAGGACCTCAGGGGAAAAATGACGACGGAAGAGTTTGAACTTTCACAGCAGATCGCCGAACAGCTCCGGGTCGATATCAAGCGCTGAGAAGTGCCGGTAATTTTCAGCTGGCAGCAAGGCGCTAACATCTTTTCGCCAACAGCATCGGAAAACAGACAGGGGGCGGTGCATGGACACCGCCCCCTGACGTTGTGACTTCTCGAAATCTATCTCAACCCTTCACATGCTTGTTCCAGTCGGCCAGGAACTTTTCCAGGCCAACGTCGGTGAGCGGGTGCTTGGCAAGCTGCAGCATGACGCTGTAGGGGATGGTGCAGATGTCGGCCCCCATCAATCCGGCCTGCAGGACGTGCTGCGGGCTGCGCACCGAGGCGACGATGATTTCCGTGGTGTACCCGTAGTTATCGAAGATGGTGCGGATCTGCTCGACGCTTTCCATGCCGATGTGGCCGATGTCATCGAGACGGCCGACGAAAGGCGAAACATAGGTTGCACCGGCCTTGGCGGCGAGCAGCGCCTGCAGCGGCGAGAAGACCAGCGTCAGGTTGGTCTTCAACCCCTTGCGGCTCAAAGTCATGGTCGCCTTGAGGCCTTCCTCGGTGAGCGGCAGCTTGATGACGATCTTGTCCGGGTCGAGCTGCGCCAGCTCTTCGCCTTCGCGGACCATGCCGGCGGCGTCGGTCGCCACGACTTCCGCCGAGATCGGCCCGTCGACCAGGGCGATGATTTCACGCAGGACTTCATGGAAATCACGGCCGCTCTTGGCGACCAGCGACGGGTTGGTGGTCACACCGTCGACCAGGCCGAGCTCCTTGGCAGCGGCAATCTCCTTGACTTCCGCCGTATCGATAAAGAATTTCATAGCTAGACTCCTTGCCGGGTTCACCGGTGATGTTGTCGTTACCTGGTGCCTGCCTGGAATTTGTCCCGGCAGGCGTCTGAACAAAAATAAAGGCTCTTTTCGCCGATTTTCAGCGGCACGGCGTCGCCGCGCGGCACGTAGGTGCCACATTCGGGGTCCTGGACCATATCCTCCCCACGGGACGTCTTTTCCGGAGGGGGCGCCGACGGTCTTTTCAGGGCCTGCCTGAGCGCCTTATAGACGGTGTAGACCAGGAAGCCTACGATGAGGGAAAGGATCAGGCGTACCAGCATGGTTCCTACCAGGTTGTGCGCAGCGGGGCGAGTTCGGCGACTCCGGCGCTGCCGGCCGCCATCTCACTGACGGTCCGGTCGAGCAGCGGATGACGCAGGTCCGGGGCAATCTCGAGCAGCGGGGTGAGGACAAAGGCGCGCTCCTGCATCCTCGGATGAGGCACGGTCAGGCGTTCTTCGCAAACCACCTCTTCGGCATACAGGAGGATGTCGATATCCAAGGTGCGCGGTGCCCAGCGCGCCGGCCGGGTCCGACCGAATTCATCCTCCACGGCGAGACAGGCCTCCAGCAGCTCCTGCGGGGACAGGGAGGTGCGAATCTCCAGCACGGCATTCAGGAAAAGCGGATTGTCTTCAGGGCCGCCGACTGCGGTGGTCTCGTAGACCCCGGAGGCCTGTACCAGTTCAATGTCGGGGCGACCGATGAGCATGTCACGCCCGCCACGCAGGAAGGCCAGGCGATTTCCCAGGTTGCTGCCGAGCCCGAGATAGGCTGTCTTCATCAGATGCTGTCTCCCTCACATTTCGCCCTGAATTTAAACACAGCCGGAGAGGGGCGTCAACCAGCCTGATGGAGTGGCGATGCGCGCACATCCCCGGCGACCTGATATAATTTATGCATTGTGACCAATAAGCGCGGGGACAGTGGCAAGAGCCTGCCGGAGGGCGCGATGGACCGTGGAAAAAACGCAGCCGCACCCGACAGGGTTGCCTGGCATGCGCTTGACGAAACGGAAGTCCTGTCCAGACTGCAATCAACGAGGCAGGGTCTGGCCACGGGAGATGCCGCCGACAGACTCGCCCGACACGGGTCCAACCTTCTGCCCAGCACGCCACCCCCCGGCCTGCTCAAGATCTTCTCCCACCAGGTCCTCAGCCCCCTGATCTACATCCTGATCGTCGCCGGGGTGGTTTCCCTGGCCATCGGCGAGACGACCGACGCCGGCTTCATCTTCGCGGTCATCCTCCTCAACGCGGTCCTCGGTACCTTCCAGGAATGGAAGGCCGAACGCAGCGCCGCCGCCCTCCAGCACCTGCTCAAGACCGTCTGCCGCGTCCGGCGCGACAACCGGATGCTGGACCTCCCCGCCGAGGACCTCGTTCCGGGCGATATCGTTGCCCTGGAATCGGGGAGTCGGGTGCCGGCTGACATGCGCCTGTTGGAGGCCACGTCCCTGCATGTCGACGAATCGCTGCTCACCGGCGAGTCCCAGACCGTCGTCAAACAGACCGGCACACGCCCCGCACAGACGGTGTTGAGCGACCGCTCCAACCTCGCCCATGCCGGGACGAACGTCGCCAGCGGACGCGGCCTCGGCGTGGTGGTAGCCACCGGTCGGCAGACCGAAGTCGGCTGTATCGCGGTTGCCGTGGCGACCACGGCGCTGACCAAGCCCCCCCTGGTGATCCGCATGGAGCAGTTCGCCCGCCATGTCAGCGTCCTGGTCCTCGGTTTTGTCGCCTTGCTGGCTGTCACGGCGCTCTGGCAGGGGATCCCATACGGAGAAGTCTTCCTGATGGCCGTCGCCCTTGCTGTCTCGGCCATCCCCGAAGGTCTGCCGGTAGCGATGACCGTCGCCCTCTCCATAGCCACCACCCGCATGGCGCGACGCAACGTCATCGTCCGCCGCCTGACCGCGGTCGAGGGGCTGGGGAGCTGCACCTGCATCGCCAGCGACAAAACCGGCACCCTGACGGTCAATCGCCAGACCGTCAGGCGTATCTGGCTTCCGGACGGAATCGGCTACCAGGTCAGCGGCGAGGGCTATGCCGGCGACGGCGAGATCACCCGCAGTGACGAATCACCGGTCGATGACGCCGAGCAGCAGCTTTTAAGACGTCTGACCCTGGCCGGTGTACTTTGCAACGAGGCCTCGCTGCGCTTCTCTCTCGGTGAATGGCTGCACCAGGGGGA
>JBFIMV010000149.1:0-6239 GCA_041611575.1 Desulfuromonadales bacterium
GTTGAGTGGAAGACAGTGCTGAGCGATGAGCGATGTGCGATGAGTGATAGAGAGTGCTGAGCGATGAGCGATGTGCGATGAGGACTTAACTTGGAACTTAAAACTTGAAACTTAAAACTGTTACCTGTTGTTCGAGTGAGGAGTGGAAGATGGGCAAGTGGAAGAAGATTCTCGCGGGATTGGTTATCGTCCTGGTTGTGCTCGCCGCGGTGCTGCTGGCGCTGGCGAGCTATCTCATCACGCCGGAGCGGGTCAGGCAGGCTGTGCTGCCTCTGGCTGAAGAGCATCTTCACCGCAAGCTAGACCTGGGCGACATCAAGGTCAGCATCTTTTCCGGGATCGAGATCCAGGGATTGACCGTCTACGAGGCGGATGGCGAGAACGTGTTCGTCTCCACCGACCTGGTGCGCCTGCGCTATCAGCTCCTGCCGCTGCTCGCCATGAAGGTGGTGATCGACGAAGTGCGCCTCGAGAAGCCGTCCATCCGCGTCGTGCGCCTCAAGGACGGCAAATACAACTTCAGCGACCTGACCGGCGATGACGCGCCTGCGGCCCAGAAGCCCGAGGGCACAGCACCGCCGGCCGATGAGGCGAAGACGCCGATCAGCCTGCTGGTCTCCGAGCTCATCCTGCAGGACGGCAACCTGGTCTTTCGCGATCACGTCCTCAACAACGCCGTCCCCTATCGTTTCGAAGTTTCCAACCTGCAGCTCTCCGCCAAGGGGGTCACCCTGACCGCCGAGGTCCCCGTGTCCCTGCAATGCCAGCTGAACGGCAGCCGCCTGTCCATCGATGGCCGGGTGCGGCCGACACCCTTCAGCGGGGCGTTCGACATCGAGCTGCAGGGGCTCGACGTCATGGCCTTGAGCGCCTATTTCCAGGATGCGATCCCCGGCAAGCTGCGCGGCATGAAGTTGAACCTGAAGTCTTCGGTCGCCGGAGACCTGGCGAACCTCGAGGTTGACGGCACCCTGACGGCCACGGACATCGACCTGCTGCTCGCGGCCATGCCGGACGCGCCGTTGACCGAGGCCAGGCTCGCCGTCGATTACGACCTGAAGCTCGACCTGCCGCAGGACCAGCTGACCATCGCCACGCTGAAGCTCGACTTCAACGGCATCAAGGCCGAAGCCTCCGGCTCGGTCGGCGCGCTGCGCACCGCTCCGGTCGTCGATCTGCGGGCCGCCGTGCCGCGCATGGACCTGCGGCAGACCCTGGCCGCCGTGCCGCGTGCGCTGGTCAAGGACCTGACCGCGCTGGACGCGTCCGGGTCGATAATGCTCGACGCGAAACTGCAGGGCGGCGTCGACCAGCCGGCGGCCCTGCTCAAGTCGGCGGTGGTCGATCTCGAGAATGTGCAGGCGACCGCCGGAGGGCAAAGACCGGTCGTCAACGGCCGCCTGAAGCTCACCGGCGGTCAGCTGGTTTCGGAAGGCCTCCAGGTCGGTCTTGGTGAGAATCACGCCGATATCGACCTCTCGGTCGACAACGTCTTCGCCAAGACGAAGGTCGCCCGGGCCGACGTGCGCTCCGACCGTTTCCTGCTCGATCCGCTCCTCACGGGCGGGGCGGGGGCCGCGGCGGCGGCGGGCGGGACGCAGACCGACGACAAGGCCCGAGCTGCGAAGGCCCCTGCAACCAAGGATACCGCAGAGCTCGGCCCCTTCGACATCCCCCTGCAGGCGACCGGCAACGTCAACATCGGCGAGACGGTCTGGAAGGGGTTGGCCGTGAAGGATTTTGTCGCCCAGTACGAGCTGAAGAACAACATCCTCACCCTCAAGCGCATGGACGGCCAGGTGGCCGGCGGCTCCTTCAGCAACACGGCGCGCGTCGATCTTGGCAAAAAGGGCCTGGCCTACACGGCCCGCCTCGGTCTCAAGTCGATCATGGCGGACCCGTTGCTGACAGCGCTCGCGCCGAAAACGGCCGGGACGCTGTTCGGCGCCATGGACATGAACTTCGCCCTCGACGGCCAGGGGACGGTCTGGCAGAACCTGAGCCGCAGGCTGAACGGCGAGGGTGACATGCTGGTCGCCGACGGCCGGCTGGTGAGCCCGGCCCTGGTCGGCGGGTTGAGCACCTTTCTGCAGATGCCGGAGTTGAACGACATCCGTTTCAACACCTTCCAGAACAGCTTCCGCGTGGTCGACGGCAAGGTGAACATCGACGGCAAGATCTTGAGCAGCACGCTCAAGCTCTTTCCCAAGGGGACCGTCGGCCTGGACGGCAGCCTCAACCTGGCCCTCGACACCCGCCTGAGCCCGGAGCTCTCGGCCCGGCTCGACAGCAAGAGCAAGGTCGCCGGCTACCTGGTCGACGACGACGGCTGGAGCCGCCTGCCGCTGCTCGTCTCGGGGACGGTCGACACGCCGCGCTTCGGTCTTGACCCGAAGGGGGTCAAGGAGCAGGCGACCAAGGCGCTCGGCGGCGAGATCGGCCGGCAGCTCGACAAGCTGCTGGGCGGCGGCAAGAAAGCCCCTGCCGAGCCGGGTCAGGAGCCGGCCAAAGAGACCGCTCCCGCCGGGGACCCGGCCCAACAGCTGTTGAAAAAACTCTTTGGCAATTGACAGCGCCGGCGGGCTGCGTTACAAAAGGAAAATTTTTTTGAAAGGATATTTATGAGTGGAATTCAACACTTCAGCGGTTACGAGGTGATCCGGGCGGCGATGGAGGTCGAGAAGAACGGCCACCGCTTTTACTCCGCCATGTCCGAGAAGGCCAAGGAACCGCTGCTCAAGGAGCTGTTCACCTGGCTGGCCCAGGACGAGGTCGAGCACCTGCGCCGCCTGAAAGAACTCGAGGCCGGCTACAAAGACGGCTCGTTCGGTGAATGCGAAGAGGAGCTGGTGCCGTACCTGCGGCAGTTCTCCGACAGCAAGATTTTCCCCGACGCCGAATTCCTCGAAGCCGTGCTGCAGACCCCCGACGCCGACCTGCAGGCCCTCGACCTGGCGATCGAGGCCGAAGAGAAGTTCGCCGAGTATTTCCAAAAAGCGTGCGACATGGCCCTGAGCCAGGACGGCAAGGACGCCTTCGGCTGGCTGGCCGGCGAGGAGGTCCGACACGCCCGCATCCTCAAGGAGCGCCGCGCGCAGCTGAAAAAATAACACCCGAATACTCGCAGAAAAAACAGAACGCGGGGCGTGATGAATTCACGCCCCGCGTTTTTTTCGTCGTTAGCTCATCGCTCAGCACTCAGGACTCAGCACTCTCTTTTTCCCTTCCTCAACATCCACTCTTGCCAACAGCACGATGCCGCCAATGAAGAACGCCGCCAGGGCAATGATGGCGATGCGGTTCGAGCCGGTCATGTCGATCAGCAGGGCGAACACCAGCGGGCCGAAGATCGAGGCGAACTTGGCGCTGATGGCGTAGAAGCTGAAGAACTCGGCGCTGCGCGCCGGCGGCAGCATGCTGGCAAACAGCGAACGGCTGATCGCCTGGCTGCCGCCGAGGACGATGGCGACGACGAAGCCGAGGACCCAGAACTCGACGGCGCTGCGCATGACGGCGGCGTAGCAGGTGAGGGCGGTGAAGATGATCAGGCTGGCGAGGACGGCGCGCTTGGTGCCGAAGCGGCCGGCGATGCGGGCGAAGAGCAGGGCGCCGGGCATGGCGACGAACTGGATCATCAGGAAGCAGGCGAGGATGGTGCCGGTCTCCAGGCCGAGCTCCTCGCGGGCGAAGATGGCGGAGACGGCGATGATCGTCTGGATGCCGTCGTTGTAGAGCAAGAAGGCGATCAGGAAACGCAGCAGGTCGGGGTAGCCCCTCAGCTCGGAGAGGACGCGCAGGTAGTCGCGCGGGGTGCGCAGCGGCTGAACGGTGCTTTGCGTCGCGGGCACATCCCTGACCCAGGCGAAGGTCGGCAGGGCGAAGCCGAGCCACCAGATGCCGGTCAGCAAAAAGCCGAGACGGGTGGCGCTGCCCATGTCCGGCAGGCCGAACAGGGTGTGCTGCTGGATGAGGATGAAGGCGATCAGCAGCATCAGGCCGCCGCCGAGGTAGCCGTAGGCGAAGCCGCGGGCCGAGAGGCGGTCGGCGTCGTGGCCGGTGGCGAGCCCCGGCAGGAAGGCGTTGTAGAAGATGTTGCCGGCGGCGAAGCCGATGTTGGCGAGGATGAAGAGCAGGGCGGCGAGCAGGTAGCGCCCCGGCCCGGCGAAGTAGAGGCCGGACGTGGCGAGCGAGCCGACCAGGCAGAAGAGGATCAGCAGGCGGCGGCGCCAGCCGCGCCGGTCGGCGAGGTTGCCGAGCCCGGGAGCGACGATGGCCACCAGCGCCATCGACAGGGAGACGGTGTAGCCCCAGAGGGCGGTGGCGGCGACCGGCTGGTCACTCCAGAAGACGGCCGCGCCGCCCTGCGGGACCAGGCTGGCGAAGTAGACCGGCAGAACCGCGGCGAGGATGACCGTGGCGAAGGCCGAGTTGGCCCAGTCGTACATGCACCAGGCGAACCTCGCCCGTTTAAGCACGGGCGAGTTATTAGTTTTAAGTTCAAAGTTTTGAGTCAAAGACCTAGCTCTCGAAAAAAAGGGAGATGCCTTTTATCGACCCTGATACAGCAACGTTCAGCTGACAACTCAAAACTCAAAACTCAAAACTTAAAACTATTCTTCTCAGTAGATCTCCCAGTCGGTCATCGTTGCGGCAGCTGCACCTGCAGGTGGCCGCCGCTGCGCTCGACCTGGACCGGGCCGCTCCCTTCGAGCAGCTGCCAGAAGAGCGCAGAGGCCGGATGCCCGGAGGGGGCGATCGCTTCTTTTTCCTGCCGGTGCCAGACCTTCGCCAGGGCGAGAGCCTGCTGAGGGGTCTGCCGGCCGAGGCCGACGGCGAGGAAGGCCGGCACCGCGCCGACGCCGTAGGGGTCGATCGGCTGGTCGGCGGTGACCAGCACCGGGCCCTTGGCCAGGTCGCTGCCGAGTCCGAGGCGGCGCAGATAGGCGTCGTTGAGGGTGAAGTCGTAGGGCTGGCGGCCGAGGTTGACGGTCGACTGGGGTTTCTCCACCGGCACCAGGAAGCGGTTGCCGAGCGTCGCCGGGATGTCGCTGGCGGGGAGGGTCTCGATGGTCAGGATAAAATCCTCGAGCGCGCCGATCGCCGCGGCGTCGGTCATCTCGCCCATGAAGAGCAGGTAGGTGTAATGGCCGAAATCGCCGGGTGCGATGGTCGTCGCGTCGACCGGGGTCCAGTTGATGTGCACCGGGTCGACCGGCAGCTTGCCGGAGCCCGCCAGCTCGGCCGCCTTGCTGGCGGCCTTGCGCCGCTCGAGGGCTTTGAGCTTCTCCTGCAGCAGCTGCAGCTTTTCCTGGATCCCCTCGATGCGCTCGATGGTCTCGCGGCGTTCGGCCTCGTTGACCTCCGGCTTGCCGAGCAGGTTCTCCAGCAGGGCCAGCGCCGGGGTCGCGGCGAGCAGGCAGAAGGCAAGGGCCAGCGCCAGGCACTTGAAAGTCTTGAGATGCATGTTAAACATGGAAACTCCTGTATATGGGGAAAGTGCGATGGATATCGATTGCCTTTATTAACAGATTTTGCCCTGCGGGGGAAGGTTTTTCGCGGATATTCAGTAGGCCAGGCGCAGCAGGAAGAAGCCGAGCAGGCCGAAATTGGCGGCAAAAGCGAGGAGCGCCAGTACGGAGCGGCGGTTCATGGCGACGGCGGTGGCGCTGGCCAGAAGCCCCGCGGCGAGGAGCCCCATGGCCCAGCCGAGGAAGAAGCCGAGCGCCTTGTAGCCGGTGAAGTCGTCATGAAAGGTGAAGGCGTCGGCGCGCATCAGCAGGATCAGCGCGAGCAGGCCGAGGGGGCAGGCCAGGCCGGCGAGAGCGAAGCAGAACGACAGCCTGCGGCGTTTTTCCTCGTGCATCATCACTCCTTGATGACGGGCAATGACCCGGCCAGCGGGCAGAAGGTCGTCTGGTGAACAATGCGGTACGGGTCGGTGGCGTAGGCGCGGTAGGCCACCTCGCCGCGGTTCTCGAGCAGCAGGTTGAGGCGGTCGCGGTTGACCGGGTGGGTGACCAGTTCGCGTGCTGTCGCGGGCGGGAACCAGCCGGCCTCCAGGCACTCTTCCGCGGCGTGCGGTTCGCCGCCGGCGTGGGTGGCCAGGAAGTTGAAGATCAGCGCCGGCGGCGCCGTGACCTTGGTCCAGACGGCGGCCAGGGCCCCGAAGGTGATTTCAATGCCGGCCTCCTCGCGTACTTCGCGGTGCAGCGCCGCGAGCAGGTCCTCGCCGTCCTCGA
>JBFIMV010000150.1:0-6236 GCA_041611575.1 Desulfuromonadales bacterium
CCAACATGGTCTTCATCGATTGCGAACCGGGAAGGCAGCAACCGCTCAAGGAGTTTCTCAAGCAGCGTGGCATTCTGATCGGAGGCTATGGCAGTCTGCGCCTGGTGGCACATCTCGACGTTCACCTCGACGACGTTCCCGTCGTGATCTCTGCCTTCAGGGCGTTCTTCACTGCAAAGTGAAGGGCCTGCCAGCGCCGGTCAACCCCGAGAGGACAGGGCGTTAATTTTTGCCGTTCAGGGCCTTGAGCTTTTGTAATTGCTGTTGGGTGGTTTGACTGGCGTTCTTTGCCGCCTGGTGCTGCGGATTGATGGTGAGGATCTGCTGCCAGGTGTCGAGCGCTTTGGTCAGTTCTCCCGCACGGTAGGCGACCAGGCCGGCGTCCATGAGGGTTTGCGTGCAGAGTTCGATATCCGCAGTGATCTTTTCCGGGGAGGAGATGACCTGCTTCTGCAGTTCAGGGGTCCGGGGATAGTTGTCCTTGATGGCTTTCAGCAGGATGGCTGCTCTGGAGTAATGCCCCTGTTTCATCTGGGAAGCAGCCAGCTCCAGACCACCGTTGGCGGCCTGCAGATATTCTTTTGCCAGGCTCTGCTCGTCCGTACCCTTCTGAATTTCGTTCTGGATCAGAGTGATGGCGTCGGCATAGTTCTGCTCACTTGACAAACGACGAATTTGCTGCCGGGTCGGGGAGAGTTTGGGTGTGTCAATGGGTGCTGGAACGGGTGCTTGTACACTTTCCCCGGTTTTCGGCAGCTTGGCCCACTGGGGCAGTGTGCCGCAGGCTGTGAGCGTTGCCATTGTCATAAGCGCTGTGAGTATATAAAAAATGGTGCGTTTCATGCGGACCTCCAGAGGAGAATAAAGCCTGGTCGTCCTCATAATCATTTAAGGCGAGCAGAAAAATGTCGGCCAGCTCAGGGTTGAACTGGGTGCCGCGAAACTTCATGATTTCCGTCGCGGCTTCTTCCCGGCTGCACCCTTTGCGATAGGGGCGTGATGAGGTCATCGCGTCGTAAGTATCTGCAATTGAGAGTATCTGGGCGTAGATGTGGATGCTGTCGCCCTTGAGCCCGTGCGGATAGCCCATGCCGTTGTGCCACTCGTGGTGGTGCAGGACAACCGGTATGTACTTGTGGAGAGACTCGGCCAGACGGAGAATCTCCGCACCCTGTTCGGGGTGCTTCCTGATGATCTGGGACTCCTCCCGGTTGAGGGGGATCGGTTTGTTGATGATCATGTCGGGAACGTGAATCTTGCCGATATCATGAAGAAAACAGGCCATCTCGAGCTCTTTGAGCTCTTCGTGAGTGAGGCCGAGGCGTTGACCGATCAGGAGCGAGAGACGGGCGACCCTGGCAGAATGTCCGAGGGTGTAGTTGTCCCGGGCATCGAGAGCCGCGGCGAGAATCTTTATGGTCGACAGGTAGGATTCTTCCAGGTTGCTGGCATAAGCCCCCAGATGCTCTTTCTGTGACATGATCACTCTGGACATTTCATTGAAGCTGCGTGTCAGTTCACCAAGCTCGTCTGCCGATGTGACTTTGACTTCAACGCTGTAATTGCCTGCAGTAATCTGGGAAACCCCGGCGGACAGACGCTCGATCGGGGCGGTAATCAGCTTTGAAACCATGAAGGTGCACAGGGCGCCGAAGGCCAGCACCGTCAGGGAGATCATTATAATTCTCCCCCGCGCAAGGTCCTTGGCCGCATGCAGCGTGTCAGCGTTGATGCCGACGATGATACTGCCGACCTGGTTTTCAGCGAACAGGATGGGAGATTGGAACTCGTAGCTGGCCAGCCCCTCCCGCTCGACCAGGTGCATGGTGAAATCATCACCCTGTTTCAGGGGTGGGTCGGTTGCCGTCGCGAACCGGGAGCCGGTTGCCGTCAACTTGTTGTGGGCCAAGACCTGGCCGTCGGTGTCAAGGATGGCGAGGTAGGTTATGTCTGCTTGCGATTCCTCGATTTTCGCTGCCAGGTTGTCGAGGGCGAGTTGGTCGTCGGCGAGGATGCTGTAACCTGCCGGGATTGCGGCGCTGAGCGCAATGGACGTACCACGTTTGACCAGGGAGTCGAGGAGCGACTGATCCATGTTCTGGATCGCCACCATGGACGATCCGGAAGTGATCAGGGCGATTATGGCCAGAGTGATGAGCGTCAGCTTGACCCTGATGCTCACAACTTTCCGGTTAATACGGCTTGGTAAGGGACGGTCCACACGTTTCGTGGGCCGCTTGCCAAGTGGGGATTGAGTCAACTTGTCTGTTTCTATTGTCATGATGCTGCTGATCTTCTGGTTACTGTCGCCGGCCTCCGCTGTGGTGGCTCCTGTCACAGTGGAACAGGCGGCATGAAAGTGATGATTCTGCGTAACATGCCATATTTGCGAATAAAATTCCACCTGGTAAACATTAATTTTGCGACATGAAGCAGATGCCAAGGCTGTCGCACAAGGGCAGAATCCGAAGTCTCTAACAATAACAGCCTATTCCGGATCACATGGACTTCCGGTCAAGAGGCCGTTGCGCCTTCCTATATTCTTGAACCTCTGCCAACAATCTTTTATTCTCATGCGAGCGTAACATTTTCACTGTTGGAGAATGGCTCATGGACATCCATCTTGGCAAGCTGAAGCACCTGATTCACAAACGCACCGATGAGATAGAACAAATCGTTGCCGGCTCCGGCTACCTGCCCAGAACGGTCATCGGCGTCGCCACTTTTTTGCTCGACAACAATGGCGACATCGATCTGCTGACTGCCAGGCAGCGTGTCACCTTTGACCGGTTTCTCCTGCCGCTGCTGGCCGCACCCTCAAGCAAATCAGCTGATAAAGGCTGAAAAGGCTGAGGAAGAAAGAGTGTGATCGAGACCATCACCTTTTGAAAGTTGGCACACCCCTATCAGGTCTTCCAGGCCGAACCGAGCGAGTCGTTTGATGCGCTTTATCCACACCTCAGATATCCATCTCGGCAAGACCTACCGCACCTCTTCGGGAGAAGTGGAACGCTACGAAGATTTCTTCCGCAGCCTGGCAGGAATCGTCACCGATGCCGTGCATTCAAGGGTCGATTGCGTGCTGATCTGCGGCGACCTGTTCCATGTCGGCCAGATTCTGCCGCGGACCTTTGCCAAAACCATTGAAACCCTCCAACCCCTCAAGGACGCCGGCATCCCCTGCATCGCCATCGAGGGGAACCACGACTGGATTCATCGGCGCGACAGCATTTCGTGGATGGAGGCCCTCTCGCAGATGGGGTACATCTGCCTGCTGCGCCCTTCACGCAACGAAGATGGCGACTACCGTTTCGATCCTTTCGATGCCGGGACCGGCATGGGGGGGCACCTCGAAATCGGTGGCCTCAATATTTACGGTCTCGGCTACATCGGCGCCCAGGCCGGCAGCCATGTCGCGCGCCTCTGCGAAGCGGTGACTACCGAAAACAACCTGCTGCTGTTCCATGTCGGCATCTGGAGCTACTCGCCGGTGGAGATCGGCAACATGAAGCCGGAGGATGCCCACCCTCTTGCCGAAACCTTCGGCTACGTGGCGTTAGGCCACGGTCACAAGCCGTATGTCGTCAAGACACCCGGAGGGCAGCCGTATGCCTGGAACCCCGGTTCGCCGGAGCGGGTCAACTTCGGTGAAGAGAAATATCCCAAGGGCTACTACCAGGTGACGGCGGAGGCTGGAAGTTTCACCGCCGAGTTCAGGGAGACTTCGCCCCGACCGATGCTGGTGACGACCATCAACCTCGAAGGGGCCGCCAACGTCGGGGAGGCGATGATGCGCTTTGTCGACCAGGTGCGGGTGCAACTCCCGACGGGCGATGAGCGCCGACCGCTGCTGGAGCTGAAGCTGGTCGGCAAGGTCGCATTCCACCCCTTCGAGCTTGGCCGGGAACGGTTGCTCCTGGCCCTTGAAGAGGTCGCCGCGCCGCTGCATGTGGAGATCAAGAATCACCTGTCGCTGGTAAGCAGCACTGGTGAGCAGGAGACCGTCAAGAAGAGCCTCGCCGAGATCGAGCAAGACGTGCTGCGCGAGCTGATCGGCGCCGGCAGCGACTACCAGGGTCGCGAAGACGAGCTGGTCAGGCTCTCCATGGCTTTGCGCAACGCGGTGCAGAAGGGCGACGTCGATGGTGATGAACTTCTGGCATTGCTCGACGGGGAGGGCTGACTGTATGCAGATTCTCTCCATCCATCTGCAAAACATCAAGTCGCACCGCGACACGGAATTGGACTTCTCCCCCGGTATAAACGTCCTCTCAGGGCCCAACGGCGTCGGCAAGAGCACCATCTTCGAGGCGATCGGCTACGCGCTGTTCGGCGTCGATGCGCAGACTTTTGTCGGCAATGTCGAGCGCTTCATCACCATTGGCGCCAAGCGGGGCGAGATATCCATCGTCTTCCAGTTGGCGGATGACGAGCGCTTTCGCGTCAGTCGCACGGTCGGCACGCCGTCGAAATGGCTGTTGGCCAAGGAGGTGTCGGGGGATTTCGAGGTTGAGGAGCATAAAGACATCAAGGAGACCGAGGCGCGTCTGAAAGAACTGCTCGGGCTCGACAACGGCCGCTCGCTTGCCGAACAGTTCGAGCTGGTGATCGGTCCGTTTCAGAATGAGTTCCTCGGTCCGTTCGTGATCAAACAGTCGGCCAAGCGGCGTGATAAGTTCGACGAAATTCTCGGTATCGACTCCTGGCGCAAGACGTTCAGCGAAACCAATCTGCTGCTCAAGGCGATCCAGAACAGGATCGACGTGCTGGAGGGGGCCGTCGGCCCGCTCCGGGACCAGGTGGCGGCGCTGCCGGAGAAGCGGGCAACACAAAAGTCGGCCAAGCTCGACCACGATCAGACCGAAGGGCAGCTCAAACAACATCAACAGATGCTCACGGAGCTTGAGGCCCGGCTATCAGCGTTCGATTGGCGTGAGCAGGCGGTCAAGGAGCTTGCGGTTGATATCGACAAGCTCAGGGAGCGGGTCGGCAACGGCCAGGAGAAGATCGGCAGTCAGAAGACCCTGATAGCCGAAGCGGCAAGAGCCCGCCACATCGTGACTGAAAACAGCCTTGGCAAGCAGGCCTATGAACAAGCCGAACAGCGCCTGGCCGAACTGCGTGAGCAGTTAAAAGCCCAGCGTCGACTGGAACAAGAGGTCGCCGCATTGACTGTACAGGTGAGCACGCTTGCCGAGCGGCACGTTGCGGAAGCGAAGGCTATTGAACAAATCGGACTGGAACTTGATGCCGAAGAGCAGACGCTGGAAGGGCAGCGCAAGGCCCTGCCTGTTGACGAGTCACTGCAACGCCTGGCGGCGCAGCTGCCGGCCATCCGTGAGTCGCTCAAAGCACTGCGGGGGCAGCTCGGCCAGCTCGACGGACGAAGAACCGGATTGGTCGAGGGGAGCGCCAAGCTCGCCGAAGGGGTCTGCCCGTTTTTCCAGGAGCCTTGTCTGAATATCGCCGAGAAGCCGCCGGGGGATGTCTTCTCCGCCAAGTTGTCCGAGTTGGCAGCGGAGCGTGAGAGGCTGGAAGCCGAGCTGGCCCTGCTGGAAAAGGAAGAGGGCACGGCGGCCCGCGCGAGCGAACAGCTCAAGGTCACTGAGGTGCAGCTCAAGGGGCTGAACGAACAGATGAGCAGGCTGGTCGCCAAAAGGACAACCAACGTGCAACGCTCCACCGGGCTGGCTGAGTTGCTGAAGGAGCAGGTGAGCGCGCAGCAGAAATTAAAAGAACAGCAGAAGGCCCTGAGAGGCTATGGCCACCTGCAGGCTCAGATTGAGGCAGCCGAGACGGAGCAGAAAAAGCATCAGGTCTCCCGCGACCTCTACGTCGCCAACCAGGAGCATGCGGCCAAGCTGGAAGGGTTGCAGGCCGAGCTGGAGAAATTCGAACAGCTGCTGGCGCAACTTCGCGGTGAACTCGCTGGCAAGGAGGCTGATTCTGCGGCAGTGATCAAGGAGTACGATGCCGGTCAGCACAGGACCTTGCGCGCACAGAAGGATGCCTTGCAACAGGAGATCGGGGCCCTGGGCCAGAAGGTCGAGGGGCTCAAGGCCGATATCGAGCGGCTGACCGGCGAGATTGTCAGACTCAAGCAGATCGAACAGGAGATCATCGAGAAGCAGGCGCGGATCAAGGCTTATGGCGAGAAGGGTGAGCTGGTCAAGTTCCTGCGCAATCGGGTGTTCCGCAATGTCTCAAGCTACCTCTCAGAACGTTTCCGCGAGGAG
>JBFIMV010000151.1:0-6213 GCA_041611575.1 Desulfuromonadales bacterium
TTGACCTCACCGAAGGCCATGATCCCCTCGTTCCGGAGAACAACGTTGACCACCTTCTGTCGCTCCCTGGTATCGACATCGAGGGTGAGGATGTCGCCCTGGTGGAGTTCGCAGACCGATACGACACCACGGTTCTCGGCAAACCAGGCGCCGTAACGGGCCAGGTCGAGGCGCTTCTCGACGTTGCTGACGAACACCAGCACGTGCGGCCGCCAGTTGCGTGCCGTCATCGGCCGGTTGGACAAGCGGATCAGCGCCCAGCGGACCAGCGCTTCGTACAGATCGCGCCGCACATCCCCCCTGGCGTCCTTGCGTGCCCGGCGCTTGAGGAGCAGCCAGAGCACCAGTTCGATCACCATGGCCGCAATCGTTGCTGGCCAGTGAATCAGCAACATGACACCAAAGCAGCCGACCCCTCCGAGCAGGCTCAACCCCCAGTGGACCCTCAGCGTCGGGCGCCAGGAGGGGTTGCCGGACAGATATTCAAGAGCGGCCACCAGGTTGACGGTGCCGTAAACACTCAGGAAGATCATGGTGGCGACCGTCGCGACGGTGTTCAGATCGCCGAGAAAGACGGCCACCAGACTCAGGCCGAGCGTGATCAGCATACCGATGCGAGGTTCTTCGCCCGGTTTTTCCTTACCGGCGACCCAGCGCGGCACCAGGCGATCCATGGAGAGGGCCTGCAGGGTGCGGGGAGCAGCCAGCATCGATCCGACCGCGGACGAGAAGATAGCACCCCACAGTCCCGGCAGGATCAGCCAGGGGCCCAGCGGGGCGATACGGGTCCAGATCATCGGGTCGCTCAGGAGGCTGCCCTGGTCGGCTGCAAGATACAGGAGAACCGGTACGATCAGGTAGACTGCCAGCCCTGTCAGGGTCGCCAGGACGCTGCCGCGTGGAATCGCACGGCGCGGGTCAGCGAGGTCGCCCGACATGCTCAGCCCTGCCATGATGCCGGTGACCGCGGGAAAAAAGACGGCAAAGACAACCCAGAAGCCGATGCTTCCCGGCGGGTCGATCGTCGCATCCGTGGGGAGCGACACGCCCGGCCCCCACAGGGCGCCCGCAGCCAGTGCCAACAGCGAGACGCCGATGAAGACCATGATCGGAATCTGGGTGCGCAGGGCAAAGGACGCCCCGCGGAACGCGAGGAGCGCAACCAGGATGATAATGATAAAAGCGGCCGTCGAAACCGGCACTGCGGGCCAGATGTAACGCAACGACTCGGCCAGACCGAAGGCATAGAGCGTCACCGAAAGGGCCTGGGAAAAGAAGAGCGGGAAGCCGATGGCGCCGCCGATGTCGAGGCCGAGGCTGCGCGAGATCATGAAGTAAGCCCCGCCGACGCCGACCCGGCTGTTGGTGGCGACGGCCGAGAGGCTCAGGGTTGTCAGCAGGGTGATGCTGTTGGCCAGCAGGACGATCAACAGGGTTTTCAGCAGGCCCACCTGGCCGAGCACCCAGCCGAAGCGCAGGTACATGATAACGCCGAGGATCGTCAGTATGGTCGGCGTGAAGACGCCGAGGAAAGTCCCCAACCTGCCCGACGAGGTCTTTGAAAGACCCCTGCGGAAGTTCGGGCTCTGAGAAGTTACCGTCTCCGGCATAGAATGTGGCTCCAGTGCACTGAAACGCTCAGGCGTTGCGGTGTTTTCCTGTTATTATGTGATCCGTTCACGTTGGGACACAATTAGACTTGCTGATTATTATGAACCTATAAGTCACAAGGCCCTGGGCCACCAAGACACCAAGGCACAGAGAAAAACAAGCCCCCTAAAAGGTGGCCGAGGTAACAAGAGACCGAATCATTCCCAATAATAGGCTTTTCTTGGTGCCTTCGTGTCTTGGTGGCCAGCCTTATTACCGGTTAAACCTAATTTTTGCGTATTCGGGGATCGGCGATTGCGTAGCTGATATCGGCCAGCAGGTTGCCGATCAGGGTCAGCACCGCGCCGATGACGAGGATCCCCATGATCAGCGGGTAATCGCGCATCATAACCCCGTCGTAAAACAGCTTGCCCATGCCGGGGATGGCGAAAATCGTCTCGAAGATGACACTGCCGCCGATCAGGCCGGGCACTGACAGGCCGAGGATCGTAATCACCGGCAGCAGGGCGTTGCGCAAGGCGTGTTTGTAGATGACGGTGTTTTCGGACAAGCCCTTGGCCCTGGCGGTCAAAATATAGTCCTGGCGGATGACGTCGAGCATATTGGAGCGCATGTAACGGGAAAAACCTGCCAGACCGCCGAAGGCCGAAACGAAGACCGGCAGGATCAGATGGTGAGCCAGATCCCAAGCCTGACGTCCGGCGCTCATGTAATCATAGCCGATCGATTTGAGCCCGGCGACGGGGAAGATACCGAGGCGCACGCCGAGAAAATCCATCAGCAGCAGCGCGAGCCAGAAGGACGGCATGGCAAAGCCGAGAAAGACGAAGAGCGTCGTGCCGCGGTCGAAGGGCGAATTGCGCTTTACGGCGGAGAGGATGCCGATCGGTACGGCAACCGCAAGGATGACGAAAATCGAGAGCACGTTGATAAGGATGGTGATCGGCATCCGTTCGCTGATCTTGTCGAGGACCGGACGGTGGTCCTGGGCAAAGGACTCGCCGAAGTCCAGCAGGACAATCTGCTTGAGCCACAACCCGTATTGAACGTGCAGGGGTTTGTCGAGGTTGTACCTCTCGCGCAAACGCTCGCGCATTTCGACGCTCGACTTCGGGTTGAGGTCGGTCTGCATGTCGGTCGGTTCACCGGGCGCGAGATGGATGACCACGAAGCTGATCAGCGTGATGCCGATCAGCAGGGGGATCATCATGACGAGACGCTTGGCAAGGTAGGTCAGCATAGGATAATTCAAGTTATAAGTTTTTAGTTTTTAGTTTTAAGTTAGAAGAAACGACATGTTCTCGTGAATAACTCATCCAATCTCTCACCTCTCACCTCTCACCTCCAAAAACTCAAAACTCAAAACTATTAACTCATAACTTACTCTGTAGCTACCGCGCATACTTCTGCTCGCTCTTCGGCACCCACCAATCGTTGAAATTGTAAGTAATCCCGGCCGGCGCCGGCTCAATTCCGCGGAAACGTTTGGCTACGGCCGGCAAGGCCTCGCCGACGTAGAGGAACGTGTAGGGCTGCTCCTCGGCGAGGATCTCCTGGAAACGGTCATAGATCGCCTTGCGCTCGGCCCGGTCGAAGGTCCGACGCCCCTTTTCCAGGAGCGTGTCGACTTCGGCATTACTGTACTTGATGAAGTTCAGTTCGCGCGGCGCGGTCTTGCTGGAATGCCAGATGTTGTACTGGTCGGGTTCAGGCCCGCCGGTCCAGCCGAGAATGGTCACGTCAAAATTCCCGGGGAAGATGAACTCCTTGAGAAAAGTCGCCCATTCGACGATACGGATTTCAACGGCGACACCGACTTCCTTCAGCCGTCGCTGGATAATCTCGGCGGTCTTTGAGCGCAGGTCATTCCCCTGGTTGGTGACGATGGTGAAAGAGAGCTTCTGACCGCCACGATCCAGAATGCCATCACCGTCGCTATCGATCCAACCGGCCTCCCCGAAAAGTTTTTTTGCCATTTCGGGGTCGTAGGCATAACGCTTGACTTCGGCATTGTAGACCCAGGTGTCGGGCTTGTACGGGCCGGTCGCGGCCTGGCCGTGGCCGAGCAGCACGCCATCGATGATCTCCTGCTTGTCGATGGCATGAGAGATCGCCCGGCGAACCCTGACGTCCTGGAAAAGCGGCTTTTGCAGGTTGTAGCCCAGGTAGGTGTAGCCGAACGCCAGGTAGCGATATTTATTGAAATTGCGGGTAAAGGTCGGCGTATCCGTCTGGGTGGAGTACTGGATCGGCGTCAGCCCCATGAAGTCGAGCCCCCCCGCCTGCAATTCGAGGAACTGCGTCGAAGTGTCCGGTATGACCCGGTAGACAACCCGATGGATGTTCGGCTGCCCTTCGAAATAGTCGGGATTGGCCAACAGCTCGATTTTCTCGCCGGCGTCCCATTTGACGAACCGGTACGGCCCGGTACCGATCGGCGCCCGCGAAAGCGGGCTCTTGGTGACATCCTGCCCCTCCAGCAGGTGTTTCGGATGTATCGCTGTCCCCCAGCTCTCCAGCGCCGGCGCGTAGGGTTGCGCATATGTGACGCGGAAGGTGAAGTCATCGGTGACCTCGACCTTGGCAACCTGGAGGAAATCCTCGGCGTAGGACGTCGGCACATCGGGGTTGATGTACATCTGATAGGTAAACAGGACGTCGGCGCTGGTGAAAGGGGCGCCGTCGTGCCAACGGACGTTCCTGCGCAGATGGAAGGTGATGGTCAGGTTGTCATCCGACACGTCCCAGGACTCGGCCAGTTCGCCTTCGAGGACAAGGTTCTTGTCGTAGCGAAGCAGTCCGTTGTACACGTGTCGGTTGATATCGCTCGAAGCCGAATCGGAGGACAGGACCGGCAGAAGATTGCTCGGCTCGCCGATGGAGGCTTCGATGAAAGTATCACCGTGCACCGGCTTGGCCGCCTCGCCTTCAGCCGGGATGGTCGGCTGTTGCTCACAGGACACCAGGAAAACCGTCAGAATCAGCAGATATTTCAACACGCCGGCACCTCGCAAAACAGGTTAGGATTCATCATCACAGATCATCCAGGGATACGACGGTCGCGCCCGCCGGCGGAACCAGCCGGAAGAGTTCGGGACGCGGACTGCCGTTAAAGGTTACTTCTTCAAAATCAAGACTGGCCCGGGTGTCCAGTTCAGGGAGCGCGATGGACACCTGTCGCGGCAGATTCACGGCGCCTTCGAAGCCACCGTAGATGACTTCAAGGAACAACTCGTCTTTCGCGAAATAGCGCAGTTCCACGAGTCGGCGCTGACCGTCAAAGCGCAGTTCCTGGTGCCGTCCGGCGCTCCTGCGTTCAACCGACCACCCCCCCGCATCGAGGGCCAGGGTCCGCTGCTCGGTTGCCCCGGGCAACGGGGCACGGTAGAGCAGGATATCGACCAGATCCTCGAGCCGCAGCGGAATGCGGAAAAAACGGCCCAGGTTTGCCGGTGAAGCCCGACCCGTGTAATAGACGCCGCGGGGCGGTACGGACACTCCGAGGCGATCGCCGTCGGCGGCAAGCAGCAGCAAGGGAGTACCGAAAGGGCTGAGCGTCTCGGCGCGTAACAGGGCGGGTCGCGCCGCAACGACAACCTGGGTACCGCTCAACGAGCCTTCCGGCGTCTTCGCCTTGACCTTGGCCAGCCCCTGCAGTGCGGCAATGCCGGACGTGGATTCACGCCAGTCAGCCAGCAGCGCGTCACCGACTTCCGGCGCAATCCGTACCCCCTCAAGCCGCGGCGCGACCGGCGCACAGGCACTGAGGAACGCAAACAGGAGAAGCCCGATGAGCCGCGTCTCTCCTGATGAAATCAACCTATTGAGGGGAGGCAAGGCCATCGAGTTTCTCGCGCAAGGCGACATTGCCGGGATCAAGCCCAAGGGCCTTTGAGAACGCATCGAAGGCTTCGGCTCGGTTATTGAGCGCGAGATGGATATCGCCCAGATGTTCGAAGATCACGGCGTCCTCGGTGAGCTTGAGGCTCGCCTCGCGGATCACCTGGAGCGCTTCGATCAGTCTCCCCAGCCGGAAGTAGACCCAGCCCAGCGTATCCATGATGTGCGGGGCCGGCTTCAACGCGATCGCCCTTTCGGCGAAGGCCAGCGCCTCGTCGAGGTTGACGTTCTGCACCGCAAGTGCGTAGGCCAGAAAGTTGAGTGCTTCGGCGTGCTTGTCGTCCAGTGAAACAAGATTCCGCATGACAAGCATGGCGTCCTCATGCCGACCGGCGCGCTCGAGGACCAGCCCTCTCTGGTAGAGCAGGTCGATGTGCTCCGGATACAGGTCCGCGCCGAGCCCTGAAACCTTCAGGGCTTTTTCATATTCCCCGGCGGACAGGTGGAGAGAGGTCAGGTAATAAAGGATCTGCGGCCGGGGCTGCCCCTGTGCAAGACGATCTTCCAGCAGGCGTACAGCCTCGCTGGTGCGGCCGGTCTCCAGGTAGATATAGCCGATGTGGGCGATGGCATCGTCGTAAAGTGCCGAATCCGCTGGAATTCCCAGAAACGCCTCCAACGCCTGCTCCCATTTCTCTTGACGCTCGTAAGCCATGCCGAGGTAGTAGTGCGCCGGGGCCATATCCGGTCTTAATGCGACAA
>JBFIMV010000152.1:0-6195 GCA_041611575.1 Desulfuromonadales bacterium
TCCCTGCTCGGCACCGGCGGCATGGCCACCAAGCTCAAGGCAGCCAAGCGCGCCACCCTGTTCGGCGCCGGCACGGCGATCATCAACGGCCGCGTGCCGCACAACCTGCTTTACCTGTTTGACGGCCACGAACTCGGCACCTACTTCCTGCCGGCGCGCGATCCCATGGCCGCACGCAAACACTGGATCGCCTTCACCAAAAAGCCACGCGGCAAGCTGATCCTCGACGAAGGCGCCCAGAAGGCCGTTGCGGAAAGCGGCAAGAGCCTCCTCCCCTCGGGAATCCGGCAGATCGAGGGCAGCTTTGAACGCGGCGACGCCGTTCGCCTCTGCGACCTGGACGGCCGGGAATTCGCCAAGGGTGTCACCAATTACACCTCGGCGGAGCTGGTCCGCATCCTCGGCAGGAAGACCAAGGAGATCGAGGGAATCCTCGGTTACCAGTACGGTGACGAAGTGGTCCACCGCGACAACCTGGTGATAAGCGCCTGAACCAGTGGCTTGTGCGAGCAACCGACGGCAACCCTTTCATTCATGAGGAACCGGAACATGACTGACACACAGATGCTGAAAGTGGCACAGGATGCAAAGGCCGCCTCCCAGATCCTGGCGAGCCTCTCTACGGCGGTTAAAAACGACCTGCTGAAGCGCATGGCCCAGTCCCTGATCGAGAACACCGAAGACCTGATCTCCGCCAACGAACTTGATCTTGCGGCAGCCCGCACCGCCGGGCTCGCTCCGGCCATGATCGACCGCCTGGTGGTGGACACGAAAGTGGTGCGTGGCATGGCCGACGGCCTGCGCGAGGTCGCCGACCTCCCCGACCCGGTCGGCGAGATCAGCGCCATGCGCACACGCCCCAACGGCTTGCAGGTCGGCCGCATGCGCATCCCCCTCGGAGTCATCGGCATCATCTACGAATCACGACCGAACGTCACGGCCGACGCTGCCGGGCTCTGCCTGAAAAGTGGCAACGCCGTCATCCTTCGCGGCGGCAAGGAAGCGATCCACTCCAATCTTGCCATCGGCAAAGTCCTGAAGAATGAACTGTCGCGTCTCGGACTGCCGAGCGCCGCCCTGCAGGTCATTGAAACCACGGAACGAGAGGCGGTCCTCGAGCTGCTCAAGCTGGAAGAAGAGATCGACCTGATCATCCCGCGCGGCGGCGAAGGGCTGATCCGTTTTGTCAGCGAGCACTCGCGCATCCCGGTCATCAAGCATTACAAGGGGGTCTGCCACACCTTCGTCGATGCCAGCGCCGACTACGACCAGGCCGAAAAAATCTGCATCAACGCCAAGGTGCAGCGACCGGGCGTCTGCAACGCCATGGAAACCCTGCTGATCCACCAGGACATTGCCGAGACCTTCGTGCCGCGCATCGCCGCGGCGATGCGGGCCAAAGGCGTCGAACTGCGCGGGTGCCCCGTGACATGCGAATTCGCCGGGGACATTATTCCGGCCAGCGAAGACGACTGGTACGCCGAATACCTCGACCTGACTCTCGCGGTGCGCGTTGTGGACAACCTCGACGAAGCGATCGCCCACATCCGCAAGTACGGTTCGCTGCACACCGAAGTCATTGTCACCCGCGACTACGCCAATTCCCGGCGTTTTCTGCGTGATGTCAACTCGAGCGTGGTCATGGTCAATGCCTCATCGCGCTTCTCCGACGGCAACCAGTTCGGCCTTGGAGCGGAGATCGGCATTTCCACCACCAAGCTCCACTCCTTCGGCCCGATGGGGCTCGAGGACCTGACGACCCGCAAGTTCGTCGTCCTGGGCGATGGCCAGACAAGAACCTAGTGCAGAGTGCTGGGCGATGCGCGATGAGTCACCTCCCAAGGGCCCTCATCGCACATCGCACATCGCTCAGAACTGATTTTATGAAGACCGGCATTCTCGGTGGCACGTTCAACCCGATTCACCTGGCGCATCTGCGTATCGCCGAAGAAGCCTTCGCTGCGTGCCGGCTGGACCGCCTCATTTTCATCCCGGCGGCCGAACCGCCCCACAAACAGGTTGCCGGCCAGATGTCCTTCGCCCACCGTTTCGCCATGGTTCAGGCAGCGATATCCGGCATCCCCGGTTTCTGCGCATCAGACCTGGAAATCCGCAGAAGCGGCAAGAGTTTCTCCGTCGATACCCTCGAGATCCTCCGCCAGGAGGACCCCGAAGGCGAGCGCTACTTCATCGTCGGCCTCGACTCTTACCGGGACATTTCCTCGTGGAAGGAGTACCGTCGGCTCTTCCGCCTGTGCAACCTGGTTGTAACAACCCGCCCCGGAGTGGTCGTCGACAGCCCCCTCGACCCGCTCCCCGTTGCGGTGCGCGGGGAGTTCTGTTACGATGAGTTCTCGGGAAACTACCGGCATCAATCCGGAAACTTGCTGATTTTTCTCGAAGAAACCCGGCTTGATATAGCGTCGAGCCAAATTCGCGACCTTTTGGCTGCAGGGCAGTCGATTCGGCACCTGGTCCCGTCCGGTGTCGCTGATTACATAAAAGAACACGGGCTTTACCTCTCACCAACCGTATAAGGGAGTTTTGATTTGCAATCGAAAGAGCGGGCACTGCTTTGTGCCGATCTTGTCCTTGGGAAAAAGGCTTTTCAGGTCCGCGTACTTGATGTCCGAAAGATCTCCTCACTCACCGACTTCCTCGTGCTCGCTTCCGGCAGCTCCGACCGCCAGGTCAAGGCCGCAGCGGAAGCCGTGCACCTCGGTCTCAAAAAAGAACACGACACCTTGCCGATCGGCATTGAAGGAGTGAACGAGGGGCGGTGGGCATTGATCGACTACGGCGACGTGATGGTCCACGTCTTTCATGAGCCGGTGCGCCTCTATTACGACCTTGACGGCCTCTGGTGCGACGCTGAAGAAATTCCCGTGACCGAAACCGCACAAGCCGCATCACAGAACAACCGGTGAAACTGAGTCTCCTCTGCGTCGGACGCATGACGATCCCTTACCTGCGTGAGGGCTGTGACGAATTCGCCGTGAGGCTGAAACGCTACCTGCCTTATTCGCTCACCGAAATCAAGGAGCACAAGACCGGGAGCAAGCAGGACCTGCAGCGCATCATCCGCACCGAGGGGGAGCTTCTTGCCCAACGCATCCCGGACGGTGCTTATCTGATCGTGCTCGACCAGGGGGGCAAGCAGATGGCCTCCGGCCAATTGGCCGAGCTCATGAACACGCATATGATACGCAGCGTCCCTGAGTGGGCGCTGGTGATAGGCGGCCCGTACGGCCTCTGCGAATCCCTGCGCAAGCGGGCCGATTTGGTCCTGTCTCTGTCTGCCATGACCCTGACACACCAGATGGCCCGGTTGCTGTTGCTCGAACAGCTCTATCGTTGCTGCACGATCATCCGCAACGAACCCTATCATCATTAGGGCTGCGGTGTGGCAAAGCATTTTTTCTTCGCCTGCCCGGAACTTTGTGTTTAACTGTCAAGGTCAGCCTTGAATTGATTTAACCAAGGAGATCACCATGAGTGGACGGTTTGCCCAGGTCAGAGCGCAATTGATGAAGATGCGCGACGACCTGCTGGAAGATGTGAGCGAGTCTTATGAAGCCTGTCGCGAAATGGGCCAGGACGGCGTCCCGGACATCGGCGACATGTCTTCCGTTGCCTACAGCCGCGACGTATTGTTCAACCTGAGTGAAACGCAACGCCAGCGTATCAATGACATCAACCTCGCTCTCGAGCAGATCGACAAGGGCGAATACGGCATCTGCATGAGCTGCAACGAGGAAATTTCGCCGCGCAGGATGGAAGTGCGGCCTTTTTCACGCTATTGTATCGAGTGTAAAACCGACATCGAAAAATTCGGGGAGTAGCCCCTCGCCCGGCATTGGTCCGGGAGACATACCGGGAGGAGAACAATGACTTTCATGGCTCTGATTCTGCTGTTTATTTTCTTCGTGCTGTTCTTTCTCTATTTCTGGGGTCTGAACCCTCACATGGTGACGGTTTTCTACCTCCCCGAACAGAGCCTGACCTACCCTGCGGCCATGGTTGTCATCGGCTGTATCGTCCTCGGCCTGCTGATCGGCTTCGGCGTCCATGCCTACAGCACCATTACCCACTGGATGAAACACTGGAAACGCGATCGCGCCGAGAAGAAGCAGCGCGAGATCAGCGCGATCTATCGTGAAGGGGTTGGCCGCCTGCTGTCGGGCGACACGAAAAAAGCCCGTGGCCTTCTCCTGAAAGCCCTGGACCGCGATCCCAAACGGGTTGACACCCTGATCGCGCTCGCCAGCCTGTCGGCCCAGGAAGGCAACCCGGCAGACGGCCTCGAGCGGCTGCGCAAGGCCCGCGAAATCGACCCGAAAAGCCGTGAAGTCCTCTTCAAGACGGCCGCGATACTCGAAGAAACCGGCGCCGACGATGAGGCGATCGCCACCTACCAGGAGCTGATCGAGCTGGAAAAAGACAACCGCAAGGCGCTCCGCTGTCTTCGCGACCTGTACATCAAGCACAACCGCTGGCAGGAGGCTCTCGACACGCAGCGCCAGGTCCTCAAGGCCGGCCCCGGGGCCAACCGCATTGATGCGGAAAAAGAGCTGCTCATCTTCCTGCGCTACGAAGCGGCGCGCCTGCTGATCTCCTCCGAGCACCCCGAGCAGGCCAAGTCGGAACTGAAGGACATCCTGAAGCAGAAGGACGATTTCGCCCCGGCCCAGGTTTCTCTCGGCGACGTCTATGCGGCGACGGGACGTGACAACGATGCTGTCAAGACGTGGCAGGAAGGCTACCGCAAGATGGGCAAGGGGATTTTTCTCGAACGTCTTGAAGAGTTCTTCATGCAACGCGAGGACCCTTCCTCGCTGCTCAACTTCTTCCGCGGCCTGGTGATGGAACAGGGCGACGACCTGATGTTCCGTCTCTTCTATGGCAAACTCTGCCTGCGTCTCGAGATGATCGACGAGGCCAAGGAGCAGCTGCAGGCAGTCGAAAGTTCCGGTGTCGAATCATCGCAGATGCACCTCCTGCTGGCGGAAACCTACCGGCGCACCCGTGAAGGGGAAAAAGCGATCCAGGAATACCAGAAGGCCCTCGGCATCTCCAAGCGCTTGCGCCTTAACTTTGTCTGCGAAGCCTGCCAGGATGTTTCCGTCGAGTGGAACAGCCGCTGTCGGGCCTGTGGCAAGTGGGGGACGATCGCCCTGGTCGACCGCAAAGCCATCCAGGGAGCCAAACCCCTGGAAATCGACAAAATGGTCATCCACCACGGGGAGCGAAAAGAGTGGGCGGGAGCTTAAAAAGACCGGTTGCCCTGATCATCCTTGACGGTTGGGGCATCAACAACGACTGCACCGACAATGCCGTCTGTCAGGCCCGGACTCCGCGTCTCGACAATCTCGGCGAAGTCTACCCGCAGACCCAGCTCGCCACTTCGGGCCTGAATGTCGGCCTTCCCGCCGGGCAGATGGGCAATTCCGAGGTCGGCCACCTCAACATCGGCTCGGGTCGCATCATCTACCAGGAGTTGACCCGCATCAGTCAAAGCATCGAGGAGGGTGAGTTCTTCACCAACCCGGTGCTGCGCGAAGCCATGGGCTCCATCCGCAGTGCCGGCGGGACATTGCATCTCCTGGGCCTGCTGTCGGATGGTGGCGTCCATTCACACAACACCCATCTTTACGCCCTGGTTGATATGGCCAAACGCGAGGGGGTCGCGGATGTCTGCATCCATGCCTTCATGGACGGACGCGACACGCCGCCACAGAATGGCGCGGGATATCTCGCAGAACTCGAAGCGGAACTGGCGCGTCTGGGCCATGGCCGGGTGGCGACCGTCACCGGGCGATACTACGCCATGGACCGGGACAACCGCTGGGAACGTGTAGAGCGGGCCTGGCGGGCCATGGTGCTCGGCGAGGGGCACAAGGCTGACTCAAGCGCCGACGCGATCGCCGGGGCCTACCGGTCCGGGCAGACCGACGAATTCGTGGAACCCCGTGTCATACTGCGCGACGGGTCACCGGCGGGCAGCATCCGGGATGGGGATGGCATCATCTTCTTCAACTTCCGCGCCGACCGCGCCCGTGAGATGACCCGCGCGCTCACTCAAAGCGATTTCACCGGCTTTCAGCGGCCACGGACGCCGAAACTCTCGACCTTCGCCTGTCTCACTGAATACGACGAAACCTTCGGGCTGCCGGCCGCCTTCCGCTCCGAAAACCA
>JBFIMV010000153.1:0-6191 GCA_041611575.1 Desulfuromonadales bacterium
AGATCATCATCCTGCTGATCCTGACCTACTGGGCAGACCTGGTGCTCTACCTGCCGCGCCTGGTTTATGGCTGATGACCCTGACAGACAAGGAGCCAGGCATGTCCCCAAGGGTGCTGATCCCGCTCAACGACTCTGAAACGGCACAGAACACGATCAACGCCGTCATCGCCAACCAGGACCTGATGCCGCGCGACATCATCCTGCTCCATGTCGTCGATGTTCACCTCGTCCATCGGCTGGTTCCCGACATCCAGAAGGAGATGGTCTACGGCGCCTCTGAAAAAGCGGGGAAGCGGATTCTTGATCGACTGGCCGAGCCTTTTCAGCAGGCCGGGTTCGAACCGAAGCTGCTGCTTGAACTGGGCACCCCCGCCGAGACGATTATCAGGATCGTCGAGCAGCAGGACATTCAGACGGTGATCCTCGGCCGTCACCCCGGAAGCGGCGGCTTCCGCGACATCCTGTTCGGCTCCGTGGCAAACACCGTGATCCGCAAGGTGAAATGTCCCGTCCTGCTGTTCTAGGAGCCAGGCCCGCAAGGAGGCGCACGCCGCATGGAGCCACATTTTCTCCAGAGCGCTGAATTTGTCGACAGTGACGCACCGATCATTCAGGAGTATGCGCGCGAGGTGGTCGGCGCGCTGGAACGGGACATCGACAAGGCGGTGGCCCTTTACTACCGCATCCGCGACGACATCAACTACACGCCTTATCAGGATTACGGAGATCCGGAGACCTTTCGCGCCAGCAATGTCCTGCGCAACGGCTATGGTTTCTGCGTCTCCAAGGCCGCGCTGCTGGCCGCCTGCTGCCGGGTGACAGGCATCCCCTCACGCCTCGGCTTCGCCGATGTGAGGAACCACCTCAGCACCCCGCGCCTGAGGCAGATGAACGGCGGCGACCTGTTCCGCTGGCACGCCTTCAGCGAAATCTTCCTGGGTGGCGCCTGGGTCAAGGCAACCCCCGCCTTCAACCTGAAGCTCTGCACCCGATTCCGGGTCAAGCCCCTCGAATTCAACGGCCGGGAGGATTCGATCTTCCATGCCTTTGATGCAGACCAGCGCCAGCACATGGAATATGTCCGCGAGCGCGGTTCCTTTGCCGATGTTCCCTTTGATGCCATTGTCGCAACCTACAGGCAGTACTGTCCGGGACTGCTCGGCGACAATTCCGGCGGGGATTTCGGCGCCGATGCGCAATCGAACCAGCAGACCGGACCAGGGCCTCTTCAAGAGGAACATCAATGAACATAAGACAACGGGTTGAGCGGCTCCTGGGCCGGATGCATGAAGCTCCGCAGTACCCGAGCCAGGGGGCGGTGCTGTTCGTCGATCTCGAGCGTCGCCAGCACCGGCGAGGCTACCTGTGGCGCGACGCCGTGCGGCACTTCCTGGCGGGCCGCGGCGGCAACATGGTCCTGCTCTACAACCTGCTGCAGGAAGACAAGGACGCGCTCGACCCGGACGTGCCCTTGATTTTCGGCGCCGGCGTCCTCACCGGCAATATGCCGGGCGCCACCCGCGGCAACGTCACCAGCCGCTCGCCGGAGAGCCGGGCGATCCTCGACAGCAACGCCGGAGACTACTTCCCCGTCTACCTGAAGCGCCACGGTTATGACCACCTGGTCCTCTACGGCCGCAATCCGCAGTGGACGCTGCTCAGGATTCAGCGGGAGCAGGTCGATTTCATCGACGCGACCCCCTATCGCGGCATGGACAACATTGAGTTCACCAAGGCGATCGAAAACGATTTCGCCGGAACCGAGCGACAGGACATGGCGATGGCGCGCATCAGCAGCGCCGGTGAGAACCAGGTCCTGTGCAGCGGCATCATGGCGGGCGAAAAATCGATCTGGGCGCGCGGCGGTGGTGGCGCCAAGATGGGCGCGCTGCACCTGAAAGCAATCCTCATCCAGGGGAAGCCTGCGGAAACCGACGTTTCTGCGGCCTTCAAACAAAACAACCGGGAGATCGGCAAAAAAATCCTCGCCGCGAGCGTGGTGCAGAATGCCCTGAAAAAGGTCGGCACCCCCTTTCTCTACAAACCGAGCCGGGTGCTCGGCGCCATGGGGACCAGGAACAACCAGGAGACGACCTGGTTCGACAGCCTCGACGCCGACAACTTCGACCCCTATCGCCCGGGGATGAGCCGCTGCTACCAGTGCCCGGTCGGCTGCCGGGCCAACAACGACATGCTCCCCGGCGGCAAAGGCGGCTGGGGGGCCAGCGCCCTGACCGGCCTCAACGGCAACGCCAGCTACGACAAGGCGCAGAGCGACCTTGAGCATCACAGGCAGCGCAGCTACAACGGCATCAACAACGACGGCCGCTTCGACCGCTACGACAAGGGGGAAGGTCCGGAGTACATCACGGTCGGCAAGTTCGGCCCGAACATCGGCATCAAGGAGCCGGAGCAGGTCCTGCGCCTGAACAACATCATCAACGACCTGGCCCTCGACGCCTCCAGCACCGGCAGCGCCATCGCCTGGGCCATGGAGCTCTACCAGCGCGGCATCATCGACCGGCAGACCACCGGCGGCCTGGACCTCGCCTGGGGGAATTACCCGGTCATCGAGCAGCTGCTGTTCATGACGGCGAAACGTGAAGGCTTCGGCGACACCATCGCCGCCTCCAGCCGCGCCGTCGAACAGGGCAAGTACCCGGCGGAGGCACTGAAATACTGCATGGCTTCCAAGGGGCTGTTCCAGTCCGACCCCCACGACGCCCGCATCCTCAAGGCCTTCGCCCTCGGCCTGGCGGTCGCCACCCGCGGCATGGACCATCTGCGCAACCGGGCCACCCTGGAGATCAACGCGCGCATCAATGATGATGCCGCCTTCAAGACGGCCCTCTACGGCGGGGTGGTCTCCCCCGAACCGACCTCTTACGACGGCAAGGAATTCGCCGTACGCCGCTGCGAAAACACCTTTGCCGTCGGTGATGCCATCGGCATGTGCCGTTTCAGCACCAAGCTGTTCAACTCGCCGACCACGCCCGACCTGGCCGACTTCGCCACACAGATCAACGAATTGACGCAGTTGCAGCTCGATGCCGGGCAGCTCGATGATATCGGCCACAACATCACCGGGCTGGAACGCCTGCTCAACTTCCGCTTCGGCTTGCGCGAAGCCGATGACACCCTGCCGGACCGCTGGTTCGACGAACCGATCCAGGTCGGGCCGTTCAAGGGTGAGAAAATCGACCGCGAGCAGTTCGCTGCTCTAAAGCAGCGCTTTTACCAGCTGAGCGGGCTCAACCGCGCCGGTGTGCCCAATGCCGAATGGCATGCCCGGCTCGCTCGCGTCGTCACCGGCTACAGCGTCAAAGTCACCCTGCCCTGCGCCCTGCCGACGGCGCCGGAGCGGTGCATCATCATCGACGAACAGGTCGAGCACCTGGGCGAACTCCGCAAGCTCCTGCAGACAAGGCTGCCTGAAGCCGGTGCGATATTACAGGACCCGAACCTGAATATCGTCATCAACGACCGGATGGTGCTCGCCGGCGAAGACCGCACCGAGATCCCGGATGACAGCGAGATCAACCTGATCTCCTACGTCTCCGGAGGCTGAGAAGTCCATGCACACCACGCAGGGGTTCTTCAGGATCGACGGCAGCCGGCTTGAGTACCAACTCTTAACCCCCTCAGGGAGCGGCGAGCTGACCCTGGTCTTGCTGCATGAAGGCCTGGGTTGCGTCGCCCAGTGGAAGGACTTCCCGCAACAGCTGGCTCGCCTGACCGGCTGCCGGGCCCTGGTCTACAGCCGGGCGGGCTATGGCGGCTCGGACCCCTGCCCCCTCCCCAGGCCGCTGACCTTCATGCATGAAGAAGGCCTGAAAGTCCTGCCAAAGGTCCTGGACGAAGCCGGGATCGAGCAAGCCGTCCTCGTTGGGCACAGCGACGGCGCCTCGATCGCCCTGATCAACGCCGGCGGGTTGGTCGACCCGCGCATCCGGGGGCTGGTGCTGATGGCGCCACACGTCTTCGCCGAAGAGCTCACCCTGTCGAGCATCCGTCAGGCGGCAAACGCCTACCGGACAACCGACCTGCGGGACCGTCTCGCCAGGTATCACGGTGATAACGTCGACTGTGCTTTCCTGGGATGGAACCAGGCCTGGCTGGACGAGGACTTCACGCGCTGGAATATCGAAGAATACCTGCCGGAGATTGCAGTACCGGTCCTGCTGATCCAGGGCAAAGACGACAAATACGGCACCGTCAGGCAGCTGGAAGCCATACAGGCGCAGGTGCCGGGCGGTGCCACGGTGGTCCTCCTGCCGGACTGCGGGCATTCCCCGTATCGGGAAAAACCAACCGAAACCCTGCAAGCAATCACCGGTTTCCTGGCAGGTGGCATGATACAAGAAGCATAGTATGACGGGTCTGAAACCCAACAGAATGTTTGTCGCCACCAAGTCTCCAAGACACCAAGACCGGCTATAACCGGTCGGTGAATACCGAAACAATCTTGTTTCTCTTAGCGTCTTGGTGTCTTGGTGGCATCAAGGTGATTGCGAATGGACACCATCTAAGCTAAATTTGTGACAGCGAAGCGCCTGGGAACGGCGTCGGCAGGACGATTGGGAGCATGTCACTTTACGAACTGAACGATATCGAGTTATGGCGCGGCAACTTCCGTCTGCAATTCGATCATCTTTGCCTGGAAGCCGACCGGCTCTACACCCTGCACGGTCAGAACGGCACGGGGAAAAGCAGCCTGTTGCAGCTGCTTGCCCTGCTGCTGCCGCCCCGCAAGGGCAGCATGTGCTTCGCCGGGCAGACGATCGCATGGCAGGCGGGAACCCTGCACCGCATACGCCGCCAGATCACCCTGCTCGAGCAGAACCCGCTGCTGCTGACCGGAACCGTCGAGCAGAACCTGGCCTTCGGCCTCAAGCTGCGCGGCCTCCAGGGTCAGCAGCTCCGGCATCGCATCGATCAGGCCCTCGAGACCACCGGCCTGCGGGGCTTCAACCTGCGCCCGGCCCGCGAGCTCTCCGGCGGCGAATCCCGGCGGGTGGCCCTTGCCAGGGCCCTGGCCCTGCAGCCGAAGCTGCTGCTGCTCGACGAGCCGACCGCCAACCTCGACGCCGGCCAGGTGGAGGCGCTGGAACGTTTCCTGGTCACCCTGCCCGCGCAAGGCATGTGCCTGGTGATCGCCACCCATGAGACCAGCCAGTCAAAACGCCTCGGCGGCAGGGAGATTCATCTGCAGGACGGCTTGCTCAGACAGTCCTGCCGACAGGACCATGCCGCGGAACAAGTTCACTGCAGCAACGCCTGACAGGAGAAAATAGTTTAACTTCGCATGGTCGATCCCGCCTGATCGCCAGAAGCGGCCGCAACACGACATCGCTGCAATACTCCGAGTTCCCCGACCTGTCGGCTTCAGCCCATGGTCCGGGAACCTATAGGTCCGGTGGGAAACGACCGGGCCTCCCGTGTTTGAAAAGGAGACTGACAGCCCCATGGCGGGCTGCGTACGCCTTTCATCCGGAAGGCGTTTTTTGCTACCATGGAGTACAAGATGAGACAAGTGAAGGCTCTGTTATTCCTGGCCCTGCTGCTGTGCACCGCCCCGGCGCTGGCCAGGGAGCACTTGCGCCTGGCGACCACCACCTCGACGGACAATTCGGGCCTGCTCGCCGTACTGCTCCCCCCCTTCGAACAGGCCAACGACTGCCAGGTCGACGTGATCGCCGTCGGCACCGGCAAGGCGCTCAAACTCGGCGAGACCGGCGACGTCGACGTGGTCCTGGTCCACGCCCGCAGCAAGGAGGACAAGTTCGTCGCCGACGGCTTCGGCGTCGACCGCCGCGACGTCATGTACAACGACTTCGTCATCCTCGGCCCGGAGACCGACCCTGCTCGCATTCGCGGAGGCAAGGACGCGGCCGCGGCGCTGGGCAGAATCGCCGCGGCCAAAGCAACTTTCGTCTCCCGCGGCGACGAGTCCGGCACCCACTCCCGGGAGAAGCAGCTCTGGCAGGCCGCCGGCATGGCGCCGGCAGGGGACTGGTACCTTGAGGCGGGGCGCGGCATGGCCGAGGTCATCACCATGGCCACCGAGCGCGGCGGCTACACCCTGAGCGACCGCGGCACCTTTCTCGCCACCCAGGAGCGTCTGCCCGAGCTCGCCATCCTGTTCGGCGGCGCGTCGGTGGCCGAGAACCTCGATCCGGCGCTGCGCAA
>JBFIMV010000154.1:0-6189 GCA_041611575.1 Desulfuromonadales bacterium
GACCGGCGCCTGACAGGCACGGCAGCGGCCACCGTCCAGACATATTTCGACGTGCCGCATGCGGCTGCGACGGATGACGGTGGCACCGCAGCCCGGGCAGTGCGTATCGCCCGAGCCGGGGTCGTCCACGTTGCCGAGATAGACGTACTCGAGGCCGGCATCACGGCCGGTTTTACGCGCCAGTCGCATTGCCGCCACCGTTGTCGGCGGCCGGTCCCGCATCTTGTAGGTGGGAAAGAAGGCTGAGATGTGCCATGGGACTTCGCGGCCGAGGCTGTCCGCGATGAACCCGGCGAGCTGTTGCAGTTCGTCGGCGCTGTCGTTGATTCCCGGGATGACCAGGGTCGTCACCTCGAGCCAGACGCCGAGCCGCCGGTAGTCCCGCAGGCAGGCAAGCACTCCCTCGAGAGAAGCGCCAGTCACCTCGCGGTAGGCCTGGTCATCAAACCCCTTGAGATCGACGTTGGCGGCGTCGAGATAGGGGGCGATCGCCTCCAGGGCTTCGGTCGTCGTGTAGCCGTTGGTAACGAAGACGTTCTTGAGGCCGGCCTGACTGGCAAGCCTCGCCGTATCAAGGGCAAACTCGAAGTAGATGGTCGGTTCGGTGTAGGTGTAGGAGATGCTTTTGGCGCCGCTCGCCACGGCATGTCGCACCACCTCCCGGGGGGTCATCACGGCTCCCGGGATGCCCTGTTGCTCGTGAGGCCATTGCGACAACTGGTGGTTTTGACAATGCAGACAGCGGAAATTGCAGCCGACCGTGGCGATCGACAGACTGGTCGATCCAGGATGAAAATGATAGAGCGGCTTCTTTTCGATCGGGTCGAGATTCTCCGCGGCGACCTTGCCGTACACCAGGGAGTAGAGCACCCCGGCACGGTTCTCACGCACCCCGCAGCGCCCGCGCCGGCCGTCGGCCACTACGCAGTGGAAACGACAGAGATTGCAGCGCACCCGTCCGTCTTCGGCAGCTTCCCAGAACTGTGCCCGATGGAGGTTCATGGAGGAAGTATAGCAGGAAATTGCGAGGTGCGAGGTGCGAGGCGCGAGGCGCGACGTGCATTGTACTTCACGCTTCACGCTTCGCGATTCGCACTTCTCGCCTAAAACATAAACCTCCGCATCCCCACATTCAGCAACAGGCCGATCCCGGTCATGGTCGTGACCATGCTGGTGCCGCCGTAGGAGAAGAGCGGCAGAGGGACGCCGACAACAGGCAGCAGGCCGATCACCATGCCGAGGTTGACGACAATATGCCAGAAAAGCATCGCCGACACCCCGAGGGCGAGGTACATGCCGAAGCGGTCGTTGGAACGCAGGGCGATGTGCAGCCCCCAGAGGACGATCAGGCAATAAAGCGCCAGCAGGATCAGGCAGCCGGCCAGGCCCCACTCTTCGGCGAACACCGAAAAGGCGAAGTCGGTATGCCTCTCCGGCAGGAACGAGAGCTGCGACTGGGTCCCCTTCATGAAGCCGAGACCGTCGAAACCGCCGCTGCCTACCGCTATTTTCGACTGGATGATGTGATAGCCGGCCCCGAGCGGATCACGTTCCGGGTTAAGGAAGGTCAGGATCCGCTGCTTCTGGTAGTTGTGCAGCAGAAACCAGCCACCGCCGGCCGCTGCCAGGCCCGCCAGCCCGAGGAAGACCAGTGTCGCACGCTGCACCCCGGCGAACAACAGCATGCTGCCACCGATGAACAGGACCAGCAGCGCGGTCCCCAGGTCGGGCTGTTTCATGATCAGCAGTGCGGGAAGCCCGAGGATCACGCCCGGCACGACCAGGTCGCGCAGGGCAAATCCCCGGAGCTGCGCTTTTTCACTGAAATAGCGGGCAAGGGCGATAATAATGACGATCTTCATGATCTCGCTCGGTTGGACACTGAAACCGCCGAGGCTGATCCAGCGCGTCGCCCCCATGATGGTGCGCCCTATCAGCAGGACCAGCAACAACAGCAGCACGGTGCCGCCGTAAAGGGGGAAGCTGAGATATTCGAGGTGACGGTAATCGAACAGGCAGGTCAGGACGACGATGATCAGTCCGAGACCGAGCCAGTAGCACTGCTTGAGGTAGACCGGCTGAACAGCCGTCGTCCAGGTTGATGTGGCGCTGTACAGGTTGGCCACCCCGATGGTCGAGATCAACAGGACCAGCAGCAGGTAGGTCCAGTCGAAGTGCGTGACAAGCCGGCGATCAAACATGGTCAGTCTCCCGTGACATCGGTAACCGGAACAGTGACAACCGGGACAGCCTTGTCGCTTTCCTTGACGCCGAAATAGGCGGCATACATCGCCTTGGCGATCGGCGCCGCAGCGCTCGACCCATGACCGCCATGCTCGACAACCACGGCCACGGCGATTTGCGGGTTGACGTACGGGGCGTAGGAGACGAACAGGGCGTGATCACGAAAGCGGTAAGGTATCTGTTCGAGCTTCTCCTCTTCCTCGTCATCCGCCTTGCGCTTGACGACCTGGGCCGTCCCCGTCTTGCCGGCGAAGCGCACGGTCTCGAGCCGGCTGCGCGAAGCCGTGCCACCGGCTTCGTTGACGACCGCGTCCATCCCCCGGCGCACCACCCGCAAGGCCTCGGCCGGCCAGGTTGACTCCGAAAGCTTCTCGGGCTTGAGCCGCCAGTCGATTTCTCCATCGAGGCTGACGATCTTCTGCACGACCTGCGGCCGCCAGACCGTGCCGCCATTCGCCAGCGCAGCCGTCATCATCGCCAGCTGGAGCGGTGTGGTCAACACGAAACCCTGGCCGATGGAGGTGATGACCGTTTCGCCATCGTACCAGTTGGTGCCGAAGCGCCGCTTCTTCCACGCCCGAGATGGGATCAGCCCGGAGCGCTCGCCACCGAAGGGGAAATTGGTCGGTTCACCCAACCCGAAGCGGGCCGACGCGCCGGCTATGCGATCAACGCCGGTCTCGAGGCCGACCCGGTAGAACCAGACGTCGCAGCTCTCCTTGATCGCCTTGTGCAGGTCGACGCTGCCATGGCCCTCCTTCTTCCAGCAGCGGAATTCATGCGTGCCGAGGTGCATGCTGCCGTCGCAGCTGACCGTCGTCGATGCCGACGCGGTGCCCGCCTCGAGCGCGGCCAGGGCCACAACCATCTTGAACGTCGAGCCGGGCGGGTATTGGCCGCGCAGCACCTTGTTGGTCATCGGGTGCTGTGGATTTTCGATCAGCGAGTTCCACTCCTCGCTGGTCACGCCCCGGGCGAACCAGGCCGGATCGAAGGAAGGCCTGCTGACAAAGGCCAGGACCTCGCCGTTGTTCACATCGAGGGCGACAACGGCCCCGGCCTTTTCACCCAGGGCTTCTTCGGCAGCCTTTTGCAGCGTGGTATCGATCGTCAGGTAGAGGCTCTGACCCGGCAGCGGATTGCGTGTCGTCACCTGGCGCAGTTCATTGCCACGCACGTTGACCTCGATGCGTTTCTGACCATGTTCGCCGCGCAGGCGATCTTCGTGGAGGCGCTCCAATGCCGTCTTGCCGATCATCGCTCCCGAACGGTACCCTTCGAATTCCGCCTGGCGCAGGTCTTCTTCCGTCACCTCGCCGAGGTAACCGAACAGATGGGCCGCCATGTCACCGAAAGGGTACGCCCTGAACGGCTTGGCCTCGACCAGGACCCCCGGCAGGTTGACCGAGTTCTCCTGGATTCTTTCCATGGCGTCGCGTCCGATGTCTTCCAGCAGGGGGAGCGGGCGGTAGCGCGGCAAAGACTGGCCGGCCTTCCAGCGCTCTTCGAGAATCCCGGGTTCAATCTCGAGGAGGCGTGCAAGGTCGGCGAACAGGGCCTCCCGGTCGCCGACCTCCTGGCGCAGGACTGACAGGGTGAACGCCGGACGGTTGTCGACCAGCAGGGTGCCATGCCGGTCGAAAATCGTCCCCCGCGGGGGCTGGATGGCAACGTAGCGGATCCGGTTGCGTTCGGAGAGCGAACGGTAGTGGTCCGCGCCGATAATCTGCAGATACCACAAGCGCAGCGCAAGGACGCCGAAGACCCCGACCACGATCAACGAAGCGATAACGAACAGGCGCCGCAGGCCGGGAGTTTCGTCGGGAGCGGGGTTAAGACTCATAGCGGCTGTCGAGCTTGCGCAGACCCGGGAGTTTGCGGCGTGGCATGAAGGTGCGCTGCAACCGGACCGAAAGGCGCAGCAGGATAAGGGCGGCGACAGTGTTCAGCAACAGCTGAAGCGGCAGCTGCCAGACCATCTGCGGCCAGACGCCGGCGGTCTGGCTGAAGAAATCCAGGGCGAAAGTCGTCAGGGTGACCTGCAGGACGGTGCCGGCGGCGACCAGCAGCAACAGGAGCGGCGAGCTCTCGGTGTTGACCCGGGTGACGATGCCGCGCACCGCCAGAAAGATGGCAAGCAGGACGAAACCATGCAGACCGGGGAAGGCGCCGGCGACGCCGTCGAAGGCCCAACCCATGAGATAGACCAGCAGGCCGCCGCGCCAGGGCCCTTCGTGCAGCCCCATGTAGACGACCAGGATCAGCAGCAGATCGGGTTTGGCGCCGGACGGCAGCAGCTGCGGCAGGAAGACCGTCTGCACGATCACGGCCACACCTGCCAGGGCGAGGTAGACGACGCTGCGGTTCATAGCGCCTCCCGCAGCAGGACCAGCACCTCCTCGAGGTGGGAGAAGTCGACGGCTGGAGTGATGGTGATCGACTGGAACAGGCCGAACTCCTGGCTGTCGACGCTCTTGACCACGCCGACCACCAGCCCTTTCGGGAAGACCCCGCCCATGCCGCTGGTCACGACGCGGTCGCCGGGGTTGACCTCCTCCTGGCGCAGGACGAAATCAAAGACGAGCAGGTCTCCCTGGCCGCGACAGACGCCGCGCGCCCGGTTGTCCTGCAGCAGGGTCGCCACGGCCGAAGACGCATCGGTGATCAGCAGCACCCTGGAATAGCGCTCGCTGCTGCGCACCACGCGCCCGACCACGCCTTCGGCGACGACCACCGGCATGCCCTCGGTCACGCCGTGCTCCAGACCCTTGTCAATCGTCACGGTGCGGAACCAGCTGGAAGCATCCTCGGCGATCACGCGCGCCGGCAGGGTGGCGATCTCCTGTGCCTCCTTGAAGTCGAGCAGCAGGCGCAGCCTCTGGTTTTCCAGCCGGACCTCTTCGTTAAGGACCAGCTCTGCCTTCAGCGCACGATTTTCCGCGACGAGGCGACGGTTGTCCTCAACCGTGTCGACCAGGGAGAAATACCGCTCCCAGACATCGGCCACACCACCGACCATCGAAGCGAACACCGACTGGACCGGGCCGGTCACGCTCAGGACCAGGCCTTCCACCAGGTTGGTCTGTTCCTGACGGCGCAGGCTGACGGAATACCAGAGCAGGGCCATCAGCAACAGGGCCATGCCGAGCATGACAGGTCGATTTTTTTGCCACCATTCCCACATGGATGTCATCCAGACCAACGGCCGGGAGCCGGTCCGAAGAAAAAAGAGGGCCCGGGGCCCTCTTTTGACGGACAGCCGCGACCGTCCGGGTTGCCCTCAGGGCAGTCTCCTGGCAGATCGGCTCAGGACGTCACGGTCACCTGCTTGAGCAGGTCGAGCTCGTCGAGGACCTTGCCGGAACCGAGCACGACGCAGGACAGCGGGTCCTCGGCGATTACCACCGGCAGCCCCGTCTCTTCGCGCAGCAACTGGTCGAGGTTGCGCAACAGCGCGCCGCCACCGGCCAGCACGATCCCCTTGTCGACGATATCGGCGGCCAGCTCCGGCGGCGTCCGTTCGAGGGCGATGCGCACCGCTTCGACGATGGCGTTGATCGGCTCGGAGAGCGCCTCGCGGATCTCCTTGTCATCGATTTCGAGGGTTTTGGGGATGCCGCTGACCAGGTCGCGCCCCTTGACCTCCATGGTGCGCAGCTTCGGCTCGCCTTCCATCGTCGACGGGTCGGGGTAGGCGCTGCCGATCTGGATCTTGATCTGCTCGGCGGTTCGCTCGCCGATCAGCAGATTGTACTTGCGCTTGATGTACTGCGTTACGGCCTCGTCCATCTCGTTGCCGGCGACGCGCACGGAGCGCGAGTAAACGATGCCGGCCATCGAGATCACGGCGACGTCCGTGGTGCCGCCGCCGATGTCGACGATCATGTTGCCCGAGGGCTCGGTGATCGGCAGGCCGGCGCCGATCGCCGCCATCATCGCCTGCTC
>JBFIMV010000155.1:0-6182 GCA_041611575.1 Desulfuromonadales bacterium
ATCTGCGGCATTTTCCATCAGGGGCGTGCCAGCATCTCCTGGAAAGCCTTGCGGTCCTGGCAATAATGCTCCGCCGTCTCGCGCGTGATCCTGCCACTGCGGCAGAGCTGCGACAGGTGCATGTCGAGCGAGGAGAAATCTTCGGAACCACTCTGCAAGAGGCCGCGGATGTGATGTTCCTTGCCTTCGCGAATCTGGTTGGCGACCCGGTAGCTGTTGGCCAGTTTTTCATACGCCAGGGTTCGCCCCTTGCCATCCTTGCGCTCCACCAGTCGCTGGTTGAGGACCAGCAGCAGGTTGTCCGCCATCTGCACCCGGATCTGCTGCTGGCTCTCGGCGGGGAAGACATCGACGATGCGGTTGATCGCCATCACGGCGTTGTTGGCGTGCATGCTGCTCAGCACCAGGTGTCCGGTGTCGGCCGCTTCGAGGGCGATGGCGATGCTTTCGCGGTCACGCATTTCGCCGATCATGATGACGTCGGGCGCCTCGCGGAAAACGTGGCGCAGCCCCTCGTGGAAGGTTCGCGTATCCAGACCGACTTCGCGCTGGTTGACATTGCTGTTCTTGTGGTGATGCAGATACTCGATCGGGTCCTCGATGGTGATGACGTTGCGCCGCTCCCTGCTGTTGATGATATCGATCATCGCCGCCAGGGTGGTCGTCTTGCCATGACCGTTCGGCCCGGTGATCAGGATCAATCCCTGAGACTTGAGCGCGTAGTCGGAAATCCATTCAGGGAGCCCGAGCTCCTGCAGCGAGGGGATGTCCTCGATAATGTGCCGCATGGCAATCGAGATCGTGCTGCGCTGGCGGTAGATATTGATGCGGAAGCGGCCGAACTCGGGGCGCGTCAGGGCAAAATCGATCGCCTTGTCCCGCGAGAACTGCGACCACTGCTGATCGGTCATCAGCGCCTGGGCATACACGGTGACCTGTTGAGGGGTCAGCAAAGGACCCGGAAGACGCACCAGCGAGTTATGCTGCTTGATACTCGGCGGCGCCCCCGCCACCAGCAGCAGATCGGAAGCCTGCGCCTTTGCCAGGGTTCCGCACAGCTCCCAGATGTCCGCATAATTCTCTCCGCTTAAAATCTGGACCGGAGTGTCTGCCCAATAATCGGGATCGAAACCATCTTTCGGAAAATTACCCGTTTTCTCCAGTTTTTTCAGGGCGAGGGTCATCTGGTATTCCGGGACGACCACCGGCTGGATGTTCATGCCGAGTGCGAAGGCGACCTTTTCCAGGGTGTCGCGGTTCCGCGGCTCCGCCGTGATCACCTGCACCTTGTTGGCGGAGAGACCCGCCGGGAACACCTTGAATTCCCTGATTTTCTGCGGCGAAAGCATTGAGAGTGCGTCGCCCGGAACCCTGATCGCGAACAGATCACACCCGGTCACTCCGAGCTGTTTGGAGAGAACACGGGCCAGGATGGCCGGTTCGAGCATCCCCAGCCTGACCAGCGTTGAACCGAGACGAATTGCAGCCTGTCCCTGGCGACGCAGCCCCTGCTCGAGCTGCTCCTGCGTGATCAGTCCTTCTTCGACAAGGAGTTCCCCCAGGCGCTTCGCTCCGGCTTTCGTCATAACAACCCCCACATTCAGTGATATTTCGTCAGTGTTCCGGCACGGGCCGACTTGACCCCGAGCACTCGACCCACGTTTTATAACATCTCGAAAAGTGAAACAGGAAAGCCAGGAGCTGTCAACACCGCCATGGCGAAGTACGGCCAAAAAAAAACGGGACAGTCGCTTGACCGCCCCGCAGAGTTCCTCGAATAAACCTGGTCTGACGAGTCATCGCCCGGAAGATATCAATACTACTGGAACAATTCAGCGAAGATTCCTGCGACGGTCTCGATCCGGTCGGCCTTCCAGGCATTGGAGCCACAGAAGATCAGGCCGGTCTCTACGTCGCCGCGCTGGGCACGGTCGAGGGCATGGACGATGCAGAAACGCTCCTGGTCCGTCTTGTAGGCGCAGCGCTTGAGGCAGCCGGTCGGGCAGACGGGGGTCAGGGCGAGATCGCGCTCGCGAATGTCTTCTACATTTTTCACCAGCGCCCGCCCCGGCAAGCCGGCCGGGCTCATGAGCAGGCCGATGTCTTCCTTGACGCAGTCGATGTAGGCCTGTTTGAAGGCATCGTCGGCGTCGCACTCCTCGGTACAGACGAAACGGCTGGCCATCTGCACCCCGTCGGCACCCTGTGCCAGGGCGTATTCAAAATCGGCACGGTCCCAGACGCCGCCGGCGGCGATGATCGGGATATCGAGATTCCATGTCTCGCGGAAGTAGTCCTTGACGCCGCGCACCGTGGCGTACTGGTCATACTCTCCGGAACCGATGTTTTCCATCTTTTCGCCAAGATGTCCACCAGCCGTGTCGGGGTCCTCGACCACCACCGCGTCGGGCAGGCGGTCGTAGGTCTTGTGCCATTTGCGGGCGATCAGCTCGGCGGCTTTCACCGACGAGACGATCGGCACAAGCGCCACGTCCGGCCAGTCGGCCGTCAGCTCCGGCAGGTTCAGCGGCAGACCGGCGCCGCTGACGATCACTTTGGCGCCACCTTCACAGGACGCCTTGACCAGCTCGACATAGTCGGTCACCGCCACCATGCAGTTGGTGCCGATGACGCCGTCGGGCGCGATCTCGTAGGCCTTGGCCAGTTCGTCCTTGAGCGCCAGAGGTTCGGCGGCAAAGTAATTGTCACCCTTGAAATGCGGCGAATTGAGCCCGATCCCGGCCGTCGCCACCAGGCCCACGCCCCCGTTCAGGGCAACATGGCCGGCCAGCCGATAGCCGGAGATACGGACACCCATGCCGCCCTGGATCAGGGGATAGGTCACTTGATGTTTGCCGATGCGCATGCAAATCTCCATCGATGAAATATGGTTCTTGAACGCCAAGGTCAGCATTAATGTAGCAAATGCCCCCTGTCCGGATTGTAATACTTGTGTAAAAGCCATGCAGCTTCCCTCTTGCCGGGTAGCGACGGGAATGGTAAAGATGGTGGCCATGCACTGGCTTAAGCGCCTCTTCACTCCCCTGTTCGCCTTTATCGGCATCCAGCTTGCCTGGGTGCTCGTCGTCGTGGTCTGGCTCTACTGGTTTCTCGGCAGCCACCGCAAGCTGCGCGAGTTGGCCGAGAAATACAGCCCGGAGCTATTGGAAGGCGGCCCGGACTGGCTGATCCTGACCGAAGGGCTGGTGCTCCTGGTCGCCATCCTGGTCGGGGTCTACGTCATCTTTCTCTACTGGAGAAAGCAGACCTCCCTGGTCCGCGAACAGCGCCAGTTCATCTCCCAGGTGACCCACGAGCTGAAATCCCCGCTGGCTTCCCTGCAGCTGCACCTGGAGACCATCCGTCGTCATCAGCCCCCGCCCGAGCGGCTGGCCGCCTTTCTTGAAACCATGCTCGGCGACACGGCACGCCTCAACGGCCTGATCGACAACCTGCTGTCGGCCAACCGGGTCGGCCAGAAACACTGGCGACTCGACCTGCAGCCCGTCGATCTCAGCGCCTTCGTTGAAAAATACTTCCGCGCTCGCCAGTTCACCCTTCCCAGGGCAGGGAAACTGGCGACGAACATAACCCCCGGGCTGCATGCCCGGATCGACACGGAAGCGATGGAAACGGTGCTGCGCAACCTCCTCGAGAACGCCATCCTTTATTCCGACAACCCGCCCGACATCACCGTGACCCTGACGGCGGACAACGAAAACTGCCAGCTTGCCTTTGCCGACCGCGGCCGCGGCATCGACCCCGGAGAGCAGAAGAAGATTTTCAACATGTTCTACCGGGTCCGCCGCAAGAACGAGAACATCCGCGGCACCGGCCTCGGGCTGTTCATCGTGCACGCCACGATTCTGCGTCACCACGGCCGTGTCAACGTGGAGAGTGAAGGCAGGGGCAAGGGCACGACCTTTCTCATCACCCTGCCACGCTGCCAGGCGAACGAGTTGGAGTCAGACGCATGAAACAGCCTCACATTCTGCTGATCGAAGATGAAGATCACATCGCCCAGGGCCTGGTCTTCAACCTCGAAAGCGAGGGGTACCGGGTCTCCCACGCCGAAACCGGCACCGACGCCATGAGGATCTTCGCCGGGGGCAAGTGTGACATCGTCATTCTCGACCTGATGCTGCCGGACTGCCACGGCCTCGACCTCTGTCGCCGCATGCGCAGGGAATCGCCCCAGCTGCCGGTCCTCATCCTCACCGCGCTCGGCGAAGAGAAAGACCGTATTGCCGGCCTCGCGGAAGGGGCCGACGACTATCTGACCAAGCCCTTCAGTCTCGATGAATTTCTCTTGCGGGTACGCGGCATGCTGCGCCGCCTCGAATGGTACCGGCCCACCCACGATCGGGAGGATGTCTACCGGTTTGGCGGCAACCGCATCGACCTGAAGAACCAGCAGGCCGAGACACCGCGCGGCATGGTCCGGCTCACCGATCTGGAAAGCCGCATGCTGGGAACCTTCTTCGACAACGAGGGGGAAACGCTGACGCGTGCAGAGCTCCTCAAATCCGTCTGGGGCATGGCGGAAGACACCGAGACCCGCACGCTTGACAATTTCATCGTCCGCCTGCGCAAGTATTTTGAAAAGGACCCGGCCGAACCGCGGCATTTTCTGACGGTACGGGGGCGGGGGTATCGGTTCGTCAAAAACCCGGACAAAAAGAGTTTTTGACGCAGAGGTGCAAAGGTTAATCCCTGGGCGCAATGGGAACCTTTACCTCTTCAGAAATTTTGATGCTTGTCCCTGAACATATTTTTAGCTTTACGGGGACATTGCGTCTTTACTGGCTTTTCCTGGCGTCTTTGCGTTAAGCTTTTGCCTCAATATTTACAAAAGCAATAACAGCCCAGACCACGATAAACACCTGAATACTTATGAGGGAGATGGAGACATGAAAGCAGTCTTGATGGAAGGCTTCGGCGGCGTCGAAGTGCTGAAAGTCGGCGAGATTGACAAACCGACCCCGAAAACGGGTGAAGTTCTGGTCAAGGTGGTGGCTACCTCGATCAACCGCCCCGACCTGGTGCAGCGCGAAGGAAAATACCCGCCCCCGCCGGGCGACTCGGAAATCCTCGGCCTCGAGGTGGCCGGCACCATCGCCGAGCTCGGCCCGGACGTGACCGGCTGGAAGGTCGGCGACCGCGTCATCACCCTGGTCGGCGGCGGCGGTTACGCCGAGTACGCCGTCGCCTACGCCAGCCACCTGATGCCCATCCCCGACTCTTTGAGCTTCGAAGAGGCGGCCTGCATCTGCGAATCATACATCACCGCCTTCCTCAACATCTTCATGATCGGCGGCCTGCAGGACGGCAACACCGTGATCATCCACGGCGGCGGCGGCGGGGTGGCCAACGCCGGCATCCAGCTGTGCAAGGCCCTGACCCCGAAGGCGAAGATCATCGTCACCGCCCACCCGTCGAAGATCCACCGGGTGAAGGAACTCGGCGCCGACCTGGTGATCGATTTCACCACCACCCCCGACTTCACCGAGGCGGTCAAGGAGTTCACCGGCAAGAAGGGGGTCGACGTCATCCTCGACCACGTCGGCGCGAAATACCTCGCCCCGAACATGAACTCGCTCGCCTACAAGGGGAGGCTGGTGATCATCGGAGTCATCTCCGGCATCAAGGCCGAGCTCAACCTCGCCCTGATGATGGTCAAGCGCCAGCAGATCATCGGCTCGGTGCTGCGCTCGCGCCCCGTCCCCGAGAAGGCCGAGATCGTCGCCGAGTTCACCCGGCGCGCCCTGCCGAAATTCGCCGACCGCACCATCGTGCCGATCATCGAGCAGGTCTTCGCCATCGACGACGTGGTCGGGGCGCACCGGATGATGGAGGAGGACAAGCACTTCGGCAAGATCGTGCTGAAAATCAGCTGAACAGGCCAGGTCAAGTTGAAACCATGCGAGCCAACTGCGCCCTCAACATCATCCTGATCGGCATGCCCGGCGCCGGCAAGAGCACCGTCGGCGTACTGCTGGCCAAGCGGCTCGGCTACAATTTTACCGATACGGACCTGCTGCTGCAGGCAAAGGAACGCTGCCGGTTGCAGCAGTTCATCAAGAACGTCGGACTTGAGGCTTTCAAACAGCTCGAGGAAGAGGTCCTCTGTTCGCTGGAAACGGCTCACTGCGTAATTGCCACTGGCGGCTCTGCGGTGTACA
>JBFIMV010000156.1:0-6168 GCA_041611575.1 Desulfuromonadales bacterium
GACAACCGGACGGCCGCTATGCGCTGAAGCTGACCGGGACCCTCGGCAACCCGGTCGTGCGACCGCAGGGGGGGGGCGCTTCGGATCAGGACGATTCCTGACACGGCTTCATCGCCTCAACGCAGTAAAATTCCAGGATGGTCTCGCACGACGCTCCCGAAAAAAATACGGCAGCCGAGTTTACCGGCAGCGGTATTTTTTGGCTCTACTGCAGCCCCAGCCTACTCTCCTCGTCTGCAGCGCTCGGCCTCGGCCACGGTCTCTTTGCTGCCGATGAAGACCGGAGCGCGACGCTCGACGCTATCAGGCTCGATATCGAGAATTCTCCGGCGACCGTCGGAAGCGGCGCCGCCGGCCTGCTCGATGAGGAAGGCCATCGGGTTGAGCTCGTAGAGCAGGCGCAGCTTGCCCTCAGGGGCGTCAGTGAGGTGCGGGTACATGAACAGCCCGCCGCGCTTGATGAGGATCTGGTTGATGTCGGGGACGAACCCTCCCGAATAGCGCAGCTTGGCACCGTTGTTCTCGAGCTGCTGGGCGAACTTCTCCACCTCCGGCAGATATTTACTGCGCTGACCACCGGGGGAGTAGATTCTGGCCGAACCGGTCATGCGGATGTTTTCGTAGTTGAGCGTGTATTCCATCAGGCTGTTCATGCCGAACTCGTGAACACCGCGGCCGGTCGAGTAGACCAGGGTGGTGCGCGGCCCGTAGAGGATGTACATGGCAGCCACCTGCTCACGTCCGGGACGCATCAGATCGGACCCCATGTAAATCGACACGATGGTGCCGACCGCCAGGTTGACATCGACCAGCGAGGAGCCGTCAAGGGGGTCGAAGGCGACGGAATACTTGCTCTCGTTGCCGGGGTCCACCGGCAGAATCTTGCCGCTCTCCTCCGAGACCAGGTTTGCGACCACATCGGAGTTGATCAGGCGTTTCATGATGATGCGATCGGAAAGAACATCGAGGGCGAGCTGCTCTTCACCGTAAAGATTCGAGGTCCCGGCCATGCCGAGATCGCCGGTGCGTATCGCGTTGATAATGTATTTGGACGCATCGGCAATCTCACAGATCAAACGGGTCAGGTCGCGGTCCTCGCCATTCTCGCGCAAGTGGCGGCGCAGGTCGATCTGCAGCGGAGTCATGCCGGGTTCTCTCATCGCGTCTCTCCAGTCTTAATTATTAAGGGGAATTCAGGAGGTATCAGTCTAAACCAAAAACTTCGGAGGGGCAACCGGCCTTGACGTGCAGCACATCGGTGGTAGTATGAAACGGCAAACAAAATACCCACTTAGAGACAGGAGCGTACGATGACAGAGGAGAAAAAGGCCAAGGGGGAACAGGCTGGAGAGGGGACAGAGACGCAACACTTGACACCTCAATCCACGGTGCCGGATGCCGGGGCTACGGAAGAGCACCATGACCGTTTCAAGGACGCCACCGACAACCTCAAGGAGACCACCGAGAAGTTGTGGGAGGGGACTCGTCACGCCTGGAGCACGGCAACCTTCAAGGCCGTCCAGTACAAGCAGCTGGTCCAGAAGAAGATAGACCTTGCCGCCCTGCACAAGAAAATCAGCGCCGCCCATCATGATCTCGGCAAGCTGATCGACGACCTGCGCGAGGAAGGCAAGAAGAACATCCTGAACCTCTCTGAAGTCAGGGCCCTGATGGAGAAGCTCGACGGCTACAAGGAGGCGGCCGCTTCGCTCGAAGAAGAGATCGAGAAGGTCAGGATCGCAACGCCTACGGCAGATACGCCCGCGGCGGAGGAGAAACAGGACTAGTCCTCAAGGGTTCACACCGGCCCGCCACTCCGCAAGGAGGGCGGGCCATTTCATACCGTAATCCCTCCAGGCGGCATCGACCGCCGCCTGCCATTCACCCCCCGCAGCGAGCCGCTCGAGCAGTTCCCGCAATGTATGCCAGCCGTAGCGGTCGACCAGGTGGGCGACCAGCGAGTGACTCTGTTCGTATGCCAGGGGCACGCTCTCGGCAGGCAATCCGGCAAAGGGCCCGGCGAGTGTTTCCCAGGGGATCAGCCGGTCGTCCCGCAAAGCGGCCTGCAGATGCAGCGTCGGTGCATCCAGTCGACGCCTACCGGCCAACTCCGCCAGCCCCTCGTTGAGCCATACGGGCGTATTGCGATTCGAGAGGAAGTACACTGCGACATGGGCGTATTCGTGATAGAGGAGGGATTCCAGTTCGGGGCTCATCTGCATGCCGTGAACCAGCGGAACGCGTATTTTTCCATCATAGAGCGCCCCGGCCCAGTCGGGCGAGCCGGTCACCGCGGCAAAGTCGGCGCGTTCGTACAGCAGCACCGGAACCTTGACCGCAGGGTAGAAATTCAGGTCGGCGCCAACCTCCACATAGGCATCTTCGAGGACGTCGAGGATCCGTTCGGCCAGCAGCGCCCGATGTTCCCCCAGGTAGGACAATTCGAAATGCCCCCGGGCTTCGCGTGCCATCCCCTCTTCGATGCGCCACTCACGGCGCACCTTGTCGAGCAGCGCGGCCGTTTGTTCGCCGCCACCGAGCTCCTCCGATTTCAACAGGGCATCGAGCGCTTCGGCCATGCGTCCGTCCGCATAGTAAGCCCGCCCCAGCAGCAGGTACAGGTCAGCGCGATCTTCGCCATAACCAAGAGCCTGGTTGAAAACGGCAGCGGCCTCGGCGTAGCGGCCCTCCCGGTACCAGGCCAGCCCTTCACCCTGCCAGAGGCGGACGTCATCAGGGCGGAAGCTTCGCCCCTCGCCGAAGGCCTCCCGTGCTGCGGGGAAGTCGCCGCTCGCCAGCAGCTCGAATCCGCGGCCCAGCCAGGCGACGGCCAGCAAGTCGGACACCTGGGCCGGGTCCGGATGCCGCGCGGCAACCTCCTGCAGGGTGACCAGCGCCGCCGCGTATTGCTGCTGTTCGAGTTCAGCTACAGCCTTGCGCACCAGCGGATCAAGCGCAGCGATCGAAGGTTGCGGCAGACAGAACAACGTGAGCCAAAGCAGGCAACAAAGGAGCCTGCGGGTCTGCAAACTTTCAGTCCTTGAGATCTTCACGTGGTCGGCACCCCTGTCGCAAGATATCCAGCATCTCCGGATGAAGCAAGCCGTTGCTGGCAAGACATTCCGGCCCATCGAGGCTCATCGGCTGTCCGTCAAAATCACTGACCCGGCCACCGGCTTCCTCGACCAGCAACACGCCAGCCGCAAGATCCCAGGGCTTGAGCTTCATCTCCCAGAATCCATCGAAACGCCCGGCGGCAATGCTTGCCAGGTCGAGGCTGGCGACCCCCGGCCGCCGGCAGGCCTGGGCAGCGAGCTGGAAGCAGTTGAAATAATCGTAGTTATTCGCCCGGCAAACCTTGTGGTCGTAGGCGAAACCGGTTGCCAGCAGCGCTTCGCCGAGAATCGGCACCGACGAAACCCGCGCCGGCTTGCCGTTCACAGTGGCCCCGCAGCCCCGCTCGGCAAAAAAAGTCTCTTGCAGGCACGGGTTGCTGACCACACCGAGCACCAGCTCGCCACGCACCTCCACGGCGATGGAGACGGCGAACCAGGGGTGACCATGAGCGTAATTGGTCGTACCGTCGAGGGGATCGATGATCCAGCGGACCTCGCCTCCGCGCGGCGCGTAGTCGCCTTCTTCGGCGAGGATGTCGTGCTCCGGAAAACGTTCACGCACCAGGGAGACGATTTTCGCTTCGGAACGGCGATCGGCTTCCGTGACCAGGTCGCTGGCCCCCTTGTACTCCACGGCGATGCCGCGACCGAACATCTCCAGAAGCAGCTTCCCGGACTCCTCCGCTGCATGCAGCAGGAGTTCTTTCATCGTCTGCAGTGCCATATCAGCTTCCCTCCCCGGAGACGGCAGCGACATCCCCCCGGTCCAGCACGACCAGCCCCGCGTCTTCGCACCAGAGGCTGGTCGCGCCGATCACCGCCAGCGGTATGCACAACATCTGCATGAACGGAATCGCCAGCAGGGCCATGACGCCGCAGCCAAAACCGAACATGAGGAACTTGCGGGCGAAGATGTAGCGTTGCTGAGCGCCAAAGAACTGCTGTTTACGCACCATGACGAAGCTCAGGTACTCGAAGCAGAGGAAGAAGAGCGTCAGACTGACTGCCAGGACAGTGTAAATGACATTGCCTATCCCGGGGAGCAGGTTGAGGGGCAGAATCAACAGCATGACGACCACGAAGATCGCCATTTTTTTCGCCTCCATCAAGACGGTCTTGGTGGCGTCGGAGAGGAACCGCCCCAGGGTGAAGGGGACGTCGACACGACGACGGGTCAGGACCTCCTCCGTCCGCTCGGAGAGCAGATCGTTGAAGGGCGAGGCGAGCAGGTTGCCGACCACGGTAAAACTGAAGAAGACCAGTACCGCGGTCAGCAGCACCGCCAGGACCCAGACAAGCCACGAGAGAATCGCCCAGTACCATCTGTCCCCCTGGGGAATGTACTCGACGACCGTGCTGCCGAAAAACTCCAGGCCGAGCCAGACTGCGCAGGAGAAGACAACCAGATTAATCATGAACGGTATGACGATGTACAGGATCAGGCGGGGGTTGCTTTTCAGCAGGCGCAGGCTGCGGAACGGCGTGAAAAACCCCCGGGAGAAATTGACGACGAAATTGTGTTGCGGGCGGGTTGCCATGAAATCACCTCATTCAAGAATCCCAGCCGTCAGGCTAGCACATTTCATAACCGGACGCACCCGGAAGCGCAAGGGAAGAAACGTGGCGACATGCCTAATTCTGAGGCGCGGCTTGCCTGCAAAAAAGGCACAAAGCTTTTATACTGCCTGCCGATCACAAGGTAACTTTCTGAAATTACTCAATTCCATTACGGCACAATCTTTGTAAAGGTGAACGGAAGTCTCGTGACAAAGAAGTCGTGCGGCGACAAACAGGACAAGGAGGTCTCAACTGATGGAATCTGCCGTTCAAAGCCTGACCCGCTCCGGTGACGTTCTCTTTCTCATGCTCGGTGCCGTCATGGTCTTCGCCATGCACGCCGGGTTCGCCTTTCTCGAAGTCGGCACCGTGCGCGTGAAGAACCAGACCAACGCCCTGGTGAAGATCCTGACCGACTGGTCCGTCTCGACAGTCGTCTACTTCCTCATCGGCTACCCGATCGCCTATGGTGTGCATTTCTTCCTTTCTGCCGAAGGCCTGCTTGCCGACAACCAGGGCTACGAACTGGTGCGCTTCTTCTTCCTCCTCTGCTTTGCGGCCTGCATCCCCGCGATCATCTCCGGCGGCATCGCCGAGCGCACCCGATTCTGGCCACAGGTCCTGGCCGGGGCGGTCTTCGCCGGCCTCACCTACCCGCTGTTCGAATCGTTCATCTGGGGGCAGAACAGCTCGGGGCTGCAGGACTGGTTCACCGTCACCTTCGGCGCGCCTTTCCATGACTTTGCCGGCAGCGTCGTGGTTCATTCGATGGGTGGCTGGCTGGCGCTGCCCGCCGTTCTCCTGCTCGGGCCGCGCATGGGTCGCTGGGTCCGCGGTAAAAGCCACGCCATCCCGGTCAGCAATATCCCGTTTCTCGCCCTTGGCAGCTGGATCCTGGCCATCGGCTGGTTCGGCTTCAACGTCATGAGCGCGCAGACGATCAACGGCATCTCCGGCCTGGTGGCGGTCAATTCGCTGATGGCGATGGTCGGCGGTGTCATCTTTGCCGTCGTCTCCACCAAATGCGACCCGGGCTTCGCCCACAACGGCGCGCTGGCCGGCCTGATCGCCATCTGCGCCGGCTCCGACCTGGTGCATCCATTCTCTGCCTTCCTGATCGGCGGCATCGGCGCGCTGATCTTCGTCTACGGCTTCCAGTGGGAGCAGGAGAAACTCAAGATCGACGACGTCCTCGGCGTCTGGCCCCTGCACGGCATGATTGGTACCTGGGGCGGCATCGCCACCGGCATCTTCGGCGGAACCGCGCTCGGAGGGCTTGGCGGCGTCACCTTCCTGTCGCAGGTCACCGGCAGCCTGCTTGCCATCGCTTATGCGCTGGTCACCGGCTTTGCCGTTTATTATGTGATCGTCAAGGCGATCGGTTTCCGTCTCGAGCAGGAAGACGAGTTCCGTGGCTCCGACTTGTCCATCCACCAGATCACGGCCTACCCGGAAGAACGGGTCTCCTGATCATTTCCCCGACACGAAACGGCAA
>JBFIMV010000157.1:0-6160 GCA_041611575.1 Desulfuromonadales bacterium
CGGATGGGGACCGAATCCGATCAGGTTGCCGCCATGCTCTCCATGGGCGACTACCTGTCGTTGGCCCTGAAAATGATGCTCGCCTTCGGCCTGGTGTTCGAGCTGCCGGTGGTGATGATCATCGTGGCGCGCCTGGGGATCGCCGATGCCCGCTGGTTCGCGGCGCAACGCAAGTACATGTTGATCGTCGCCTTCGTTTTCGGCGCCCTCATCACGCCGGGCCCCGATGTGCTCTCCCAGTGCTCGATCGCCATCCCCTTTGTCATCCTCTACGAGGTGGGCATCCTGGGGGTTCGATTCACCCGGAAGAGGGTGGGCGGAGGGCTTTGTCATGATGGTGGCTGATTCTTCTCCTGTGACTTCTGAAGGGTATCGCTTGTCATGAGTGTTGCTGTTGTTGCCCTGCTTGTCGGCTTGGCTCTGCTCGTCTGGAGCGCCGAGCGCTTTATCGATGGTTCTGCCGCCGTCGCCCGGCACCTGGGCATGCCGCCTTTGCTGATCGGCATGGTGGTGGTCGGCTTCGGCACCTCCGCCCCCGAAATGGTGGTTTCGGCTCTCGCGGCGTCACAAAACAACCCGGGCATCGCCCTGGGGAATGCCTACGGTTCGAACATCACCAATATTGCCCTGATCCTGGGCATCACGGCCTTGATCAGCCCCATCGCGGTCCATTCGCAGGTGTTGCGCAAGGAGCTGCCGATCCTTATCGCCGTAACGGCGTTAGCCGCCCTGCAGCTTCGGGATGGTGAACTGGCCCTGTTGGACGCGCTGGTTCTCATGGGTGTTTTCGGCGGCCTGATGGCCTGGACCATCTGGCAGGGACTGCGAACAAAGGAGGACGCCTTTGGCCGCGAGGTGGCGCAGGAAATCGACACGCAGACTCGACCGGTCGGCAAGGCGGTTTTTTGGTTGGTCACAGGCCTGGTCCTTCTGGTCGCAAGTTCCCGCCTGCTGGTCTGGGGGGCGGTTGAAATGGCCATGATATTCGGCGTCAGCGACCTGATCATCGGTCTGACGATTGTGGCCGTGGGCACCTCTCTGCCGGAACTGGCGTCGTCAGTACTCGCTGCCCGCAAAGGGGAGCATGATCTGGCCCTGGGCAACATTCTCGGCTCCAACCTGTTCAACACCCTGGCGGTGGTCGGTGTTGCGGGGATGATTTCCCCCATGGCGGTCGCTCCGGAAATCCTCGCCAGGGATATCCCTGTCATGGTCTTTCTGACGGTCGCCCTCTTCGTCATCTGTTACGGTTTTCGCGGGCCGGGAAGGATTAACCGGTACGAGGGGGCCGCTCTCCTGTTGTGCTTTATCGGTTACACGGTTTATCTGGTGACGGGCGTGTTCTCCCCCGGCTCCTAGCGGGGCCGGCCCTGTGGAGGTCTCTGTTCCAACTTTCGCTGTCAAGTCGGCTGCTGCTTGACTCGGTCAGCTGGTGCCGCCGGTCATGGGGGGACGGCTTACGTTGCCGAGTATGTCAACATCGCTTGCCTGGGGGCCTGCAGGCCACAACCGTTTTCGTCTTCGCTTCCTGAACACCACGCTCTATTACCTCAACCATCTCGCGGTCTGCAAGCTCGGCACGACAGGGCTGCCGAAACATCGCTGCGCAAATCAGGTATTTTTTATCAGTTAATTCAATCAGTTGAAAATCAAACAGTTTTATGCTTGACAGAACACGATGCCTTTTGCATAGAATGTCAGCATTGATGACGTAACTATTTAAATTAATTGAAAAATTTTATCTATACTAAATATTTAGCGAGGTTTTAGGCACTTTAGCCGCAATAAACGTCAGCAGGGTGAGCCCCGAGGAGAAAGATCGTTATGCCAGTCAAGAAATTTCGCAAGGTTATGGCCGCCAACCGCGGCGAAATCGCCATCCGCATCTTTCGCGCCTGCACGGAGCTCGGCATCAGCACCGTGGCGATCTACTCCGAAGAGGACAAGCTCTCCCTGCATCGCTACAAGGCGGACGAAGCCTACCTGGTTGGCAAGGGGAAGGGGCCGATCGACGCCTACCTGAGCATCGACGAGATCATCGACCTGGCCCGCAAGAAGGAAGTCGACGCCATCCACCCCGGTTACGGGTTCCTCTCGGAAAACCCCGAGTTTTCGGCGGCCTGCGAACGCGCCGGGATCGTCTTCATCGGCCCGACGCCGGAGATCCAGCAGCGGGTCGGTGACAAGGTCTCCGGCCGCAAGGTGGCGATCGCGGCCGGCGTGCCGGTTGTACCGGGCACCGAGAACCCGGTGCGCACCGAGGAGGAGGCGCTGATCTTCGCCAAGGAGGCCGGCTACCCGATCATCGTCAAGGCCAGCGCCGGCGGCGGCGGGCGCGGCATGCGTGTCGCCCACAACCAGAAAGAGCTGCTCGAAGGCCTCAAGTCGGCCGCTTCCGAGGCCAAGGCCGCCTTCGGCAACGCCACCATCTTCCTCGAGAAGTACATCGAGAAGCCGAAGCATGTCGAGGTACAGATTCTCGGCGACAACCACGGCAACATCGTCCACTTCTACGAGCGCGACTGCTCCATCCAGCGCCGCCACCAGAAGGTGATCGAGATCGCGCCGTCGCTCTACCTGACGAACAAGAAGCGCAAGGAGGTCTGCGACTACGCCATCGCCCTGGCGAAGCACGTCGGCTACCGCAACGCCGGCACCGTCGAGTTCCTGATGGACAAGGAGAACAAGTTCTACTTCATCGAGGTCAACCCGCGCATCCAGGTCGAGCATACCGTGACCGAGCTGGTCACCCTGCGCAACCTGGTGCAGGCGCAGATCCGCATCGCCCAGGGACACAAGCTCTCCGACCCGGAGATCGGCATCAAGAGCCAGAAGGACATCGAGCTGCGCGGCTACGCAATCCAGAGCCGCATCACCACGGAAGACCCCAAGAACAACTTCGCGCCCGACTTCGGCACCATCAAGGCCTACCGCACCGCCGCCGGCTTCGGCGTGCGCCTCGACGCCGCTGCCGGTTACGCCGGCGCCATCATCACTCCGCACTACGATTCACTGCTGGTCAAGATCTCGACCTGGGGCCTGACCTTCGCCGACGCCTCGCGGACCATGCACCGCGCCCTGCAGGAGTTCCGTATCCGCGGGGTGAAGACCAATATCGGCTTCCTCGAGAAGGTCATCACTCACCCGGTCTTTCTCGCGGGCAAGTGCGACACCTCCTTCCTTGACGAGCATCCAGAGGTCTTCCAGCTGCCGGTCAAGAAAGACCGCGCCAACAAGATCCTGAGCTTCATCGCCCACACCACGGTCAACGGCTACCCGGGCATCAAGCCGGAAAAGCGCCTCAACTTCCGCGACCTGCGCGAACCGACCGTGCCGGAGATCCCCTACGGCCAGCAGCACCCGCGCGGCACGCGCGACATCCTGCTCGCCAAGGGGCCGGAGGGGCTGGCCGACTGGGTGCGCAAGAACCGCCAGCTGCTGATCACCGACACCACCTGGCGCGACGCCCACCAGTCGCTGCTCGCCACCCGCGTGCGCACCCACGATCTCGAGCGCATCGCCGAGGCGACGGCGCATCTCGGCGGCGGCCTCTTCTCTCTCGAGATGTGGGGCGGAGCCACCTACGACGTCTCGATGCGCTTCCTGACCGAGGACCCCTGGGAACGGCTCGAGCGCCTGCGCAAGAAGGTGCCGAACATCCTGTTCCAGATGCTGCTGCGCGGCTCCAACGCCGTCGGCTACACCAACTACCCGGACAACGTCGTGCAGGAGTTCACCGTCAAGGCGGCCGAGTGCGGCATCGACGTCTTCCGCATCTTCGATTCGCTCAACTGGACCAAGGGGATGATGATCGCCATGGAGGCGGTGCGCGAGCGAACCGACGCCGTCTGCGAGGCGACCATGTGCTACACTGGCGACATCCTCGATCCGAAGCGCGACAAGTATCCGCTGCAGTACTACGTCAACCTGGCCAAGGAGCTGGAGAAGATGGGCGCGCACATCCTGGCGATCAAGGACATGGCCGGACTGCTCAAACCCTTCGCCGCCGAGAAGCTGGTCAAGGCGCTCAAGCAGGAGGTCGGCATCCCGATCCACCTGCACACCCACGACACATCGAGCAACGGCGGCGCCATGCTGCTGATGGCCGCCCAGGCCGGCGTCGACATCGTCGACACGGCGCTCTCCTCGCTCTCCGGGCTGACCGCCCAGCCGAACATGAACGCCCTGCTCGCCGCCCTGGAGGGGACCATCTGGGATCCGCAGCTCGACCAGGAAGGCCTGCAGCTGCTGGCCAACTACTGGGAGACGGTGCGCGGCTACTACGCCCCCTTCGAATCGGAGCTGCGCAGCGGCACGGCGCAGGTCTACCGCCACGAAATCCCCGGCGGCCAGTACTCCAACTACAAGCCCCAGGTCGAGGGGCTCGGCCTCGGTCACCGCTGGGAGGAGTGCAAGGAGATGTACCGCAAGGTCAACTTCATGTTCGGCGACGTGATCAAGGTGACGCCGTCATCGAAGATCGTCGGTGACATGACGATGTTCATGGTGCAGAACAACCTCGAGCCCGAAGACGTCTTCGAGCGCGGCGAGGAGCTGGCCTTCCCGCAGAGCGTGATCGACTTCTTCAAGGGGATGATCGGCCAGCCGGTCGGCGGCTTCCCGGAGCGGCTGCAGGCGATCATCCTGAAAGGCGAGCGGCCGCTCACCTGCCGTCCCGGCGAGCTGCTCGAGCCGGTCGACTTCGCCGCCAAAAAAGAGGAGCTGCAGGCCAAGCTCGGCCGCAACCTGCGCGATGAGGACGTACTCTCCGCGGTCCTCTACCCCGGCGTATTCGAGACCTTCGATCGCCATCGCCAGGAGTACAGCGACACCTCCTTCCTGCCGACCCCGGTGTTCTTCTACGGTCTCGACGTCAACGACGAGGTGAGCATCGACATTGAGCCGGGCAAGACCCTGATCATCAAGCTCAACGCCGTCGGCCGCGTGCATGACGACGGCACCCGCAACATCTACTTCGAGCTGAACGGCGAACCGCGCGTGGTGACCGTCAAGGACCTCTCTGTCGAGAGCGACGAGGTGGCCCACGAGAAGGCCGACCCGGGGAACACCAAGCATGTCGGCGCGCCGATGCCGGGCAAGGTCTTCAAGGTTCTGGTCAGCGTCGGCGAGAAGGTCGAGGCTGGCGACACCCTGCTGACCACCGAAGCCATGAAGATGGAGACCAACGTCAAGGCCAAGGCCGACGGGGTGGTTGCCGATATCCGCTTCGGCGAAGGCGACACGGTGGCGCCGGGCGACCTGCTGGTGGTGCTCGAATAAGCCAGGATGAAATAATTCACGTTAAATCCCTTTCACCGTGCCGCGATTGGTGTATAATTTACACGTTTCGTGGCGTCATCCTCGTGGAGACAGGGCTCGGTCGAGAAGGGGAGAACGTATGGCGATCAACTGGCTGTTGCTGGGCGGGCATCAACTGCAGAAGCGCGACGTCATCACCGAACAGGATGCCGTCCGGCACGATGTGATCACGGAATGCTACTGCTCCAACGGTCACAGTATTCTCACCGAGGCCGGGGTGTTCCAGGGACACCCCGGCCTGACGCTCAAGCTGCGCAGCAAGACCGCCGAAGGCCTCCTGTCGATCAGCCCGGTCATCGGCGACCGCAGCCGCACCTTCATCAACTTCGAGCAGCATCCCGGCGAAGTCGTCGAAATCTGCTGCCCGACCTGTTCCGAACCTTTCCCGGTCTACAACAACTGTGCCTGCGGTGCCCACCTGGTTGCCCTGTTCACCTCGCCGAAGGCGCAATACTCGAAATGCGTCGGCATCTGCCAGCGTATCGGGTGCCTGCACTCGGAGTTGCTGAGTGAGCGGGATTTGCGGTTGTACAGCAGGGAAACATACTATTAAGTGGTAGAGCCGGAAAAATCGCTTGTCGCAGGCCGTATGTTCTACATTTTCTGGGAGTTTTCACCATTTCTCTCTGTTGATAATTTATAAACCGGCCCCTCAAGTTTCGCCCTTGACGCAACCGTTTTTATCAATTATAAACAAACCTTGTTTCCGAATACTCAAGCCGGATTTCCCGGATCACACATCTCCAAGGAGGCAGTAAACATGCGTCAATCGGTTTTCGGCAAGCTCATCGTGGTAGCTCTGGTCAGCGCTCTGGTGCCGTTCAGCGCTTTTGCGGCTGAC
>JBFIMV010000158.1:0-6130 GCA_041611575.1 Desulfuromonadales bacterium
ACTGGTACACCATCAAGAGGATCGCCGCTTGGCGGGACAGCCCTCAGCCTCGCTGAAAGCCGAGGAAGCATAAACGAAGGGGCGCTCGATTCGAGCGCCCCTTCGTTTATCAGCATTCAACTGGTTGCCTAAAAATATTTCTTGTGGCTGCCAATGCGGTAGCCGTTCGGGCAGAGAAAATCAGGCGGATTTTCACCTGTCTCCTCGGCATATTTCATGCGTTTGCACATGGGCTGCAATATGCCTTCGCAGTAGCTGCCTACCAACAACTGGTATTGTCGCGTGCTGAGCGTGTACTTGTGGGCGCGGTAGAAGACACAGCTGTCGGAATTGTCACAGAGCATAGAGAGGCGTCTGCCAAGATCAGCGTTGATTGAAAACGGTTTTGCGAGATTCGTATCAGGCGAGCATCTCACTGTCAAGCTCTCATTATAAATCATATTTCAATAGTAATAATAACCATTTATGCGATAGGCGACCTCCTGTATTTCTGCAGCGTCTTGTCATCCGGAATGTCCGGGCGTAGAATCTATTCAGCTTTGCTTGCCTGTCAAATATTATGGGAAAAACCATGGCCATCGTCCAGGCTGACGCTCTGCGAAAATCCTATGGGGCCCTGAAAGCGGTTGAAGGCATTTCCTTTGCCATGAGCCGGGGAGAGTGCCTCGGGCTGCTCGGTCCGAACGGCGCGGGCAAGACGACCACCATCCGCATGCTCTACGGTTACACCCCGCGAGATGCCGGGAGGCTGGAACTTTTTGGTCTCGATATCGATCGGGACATGCGCGAGATCAAGCGGCGCATCGGCATCTGTCAGCAGGAGGATTCCCTCGATCCAGATCTCACCGTGCGTGACAACCTGGTCGGCTATGCCCGCTATTTCTCCATCCCTGTGAGTCGGGCGCGCGAGCGGGCCGACGACTTGCTGAAGTTCTTCGCGCTGCAGGGGCGGGCCAGGGACCGTATTTCCGTGCTTTCCGGTGGGCTTAAACGCCGCCTGATGCTGGCCCGTGCCCTGATGAACAATCCGGAGCTGCTGATCCTCGACGAGCCGACCACCGGCCTCGACCCGCAGAGCCGCCAGCTGCTCTGGGAAAAGCTTGCCGAGCTGAAAGGGCGGGGGTTGACGATCCTGCTCACCACGCATTACATGGAAGAGGCGGCACGCCTCTGTGATCGATTGGTGATCGTCGACCATGGCCGCATCCTGGTGGAAGGCAAGCCCGCTGAACTGGTGCGTCGGCAGGTAGGGCACTCGGTCCTGGAAGTGATGGCCCCTGACCCTGAAGTCAGAGGATTTCTCGCCAGGCAAAACTGTCGCATTGAAGATCTCGGCAGCCGCTTGATGGTTTACCTTGATGACGGTGATGAACTGTTCTTGCGTTTGACCAGCGAGGTGCGGGCCGAAGGCTGCACCCTGCGCCCGGCGACCCTCGAGGACCTCTTCCTCAAGCTGACCGGCCGGGAGTTGCGCGAATGAACTGGCCGCGCCCTTCGCAAATCAGCCGCCGCACCTTCAAGGTCTGGCAGCGCAACTTCGGCATTTACCGGCTGAACTGGAAAATCTCTTTTCTGCCGCCGCTGTTCGAGCCGCTGCTCTACATCCTGGCCTTTGGCCTGGGGCTGGCGGTCATGGTCGGAGACGTCGCATTTGGTGGCCGTTCTGTGCCTTACACAACCTTCATCGCTCCGGCACTGGTATCTGTGGCGATCATGCACAACGCCTTCTTCGAGACGACCTACAACAGCTTCGTGCGCATGTATTACCAGAAGACTTTCGATGCACTGCTCGCCACACCGCTGAACCTCGAGGAGATCATCCTCGGCGAAATGCTGTGGGCGGCGACCAAGTCGGTGATTGCCGCGACACTGATGGGGACGGTGATTGCCCTGTTCGGCCTGTTCTCATTTCCAGACGCGCTGCTGCTGATTCCGCTGGCAGCCCTCGGCGGCCTGCTGTTTGCGGCGATCGGCATGATCTGCACGGCCCTGGTCCCGGGGATCGAAATGTTCAACCTGCCGATCTTTCTCGGCATCACGCCGATGTTCCTTTTCAGCGGCACCTTTTTCCCGCTGCAGAACCTGCCGGGCTGGGCACAGGGGTTGGCGCAACTCCTGCCGCTCACTCACCTGGTCACGCTGGTGCGCGGCTGCGCCATCCAGACCTGGAGTGGTGAACCCTGGTTGAGCCTGCTCTACCTGCTGGGAGCGACGGCCTTTCTGCTGCCGCTGGCGATCGCCCTGATGGTGCGGCGCATCGTTGTTTGAACTTCCATTGAGTTTTTTTGACAATTACGGCGGGGTGTGGCTGGTTATTCCGTCTCCAGCCAATCTTTTTTCAGCTGCGCCATTTCTTTCTCGGAGAGGAGCATGGAGAGCAGCTCTTCGATTGTATGATTGCTTTCCAGGGGGTGCCTGAGATGGTAATGGGGGTTTATCCTGTAGGTGTTGTTTCGGCCAACCCTGAAACGAACCACGACACCGCTTTCGACGAGGTCTTTCACAATCAGTTGGACGGCGCGTTCCGTGATGCCGACGAGCTCTGCGACTTCGCGCATCAGGGCATTGGGGTTGCGTGCCAGGCAGACCAGCGTATGGGCATGATTGTTGAGAAAGGTCCATTGCTTGTCAGGCTTGGCATTTATATTCCCTGCAGTTGTTCCCATGGAGAGTCTCCTCAGAGCCCGGTGCGAAATTATGGTTGATGGCGGTCATGTCATGGACTAATTGATCAGAATTTGTTCTCGCGATGAACCTCAATCTCCGCGGAGTAGGAGATGATAGCGTAATCGTCGTAATATTGATCGTAAAGGAAGTCCATAATCAGATGGGCCGTTTGTTCCGAACAAATTGTCTGAATGATGATATTGCGATTCTGGTCCCAATCCCCCGAGCGGACCCCCCTGGCTCCTTCCCCCCGCGCATCAACGATCGTGTATCCCTTGGAACCCAGGCGTTTCAGGTCCTTTATGATGCTGGTCTCGAGTATGGATTCAGCGACAATTGTGACAATCCTTTTCTTTTTCAATTCCATGCTACCCTCCGAATCCGTGTATAGCCGATGACATCCAGTGATAAACAGGGATGCCGATTATGATATTGAATGGAAAGGTGATGCCAAGCGAGGCTGTCAGGTAAAGGGTCGGATTCGCTTTCGGCAGGGCCATGCGCATCGCGGCAGGCGCGGCAATATAGGAAGCACTGGCCGCCAAGGTCGCCAGAACCGTCGTCCCGCCCAGAGAGAGGCCGCTGGCTGCGCCGAGTAGCGTACCGAGGATGCCGCTGATTATCGGCATGACGATGCCGAAGCCGACCAGGAACGGCCCGGTTTTTTTCAGGTCGGCCAGCCTGCGCGACGTGATTATACCCATTTCCAGGAGAAAAAGCGCCAACGCTCCCTTGAACAACCCAAAGAAAAGCGGGGTGACGGATTCGATTTTCTGCGGACCTGAGAGATAACCGACCAGCAGGCCTCCCACCAGCAGGTAGATGCTCTTGCCGAGAAAAACCTCGTGAAGCAAGGGTCCCCATTTCATGGACCCTTTGCTGGCTCTCATGCGAGCGATGAGGATACCAACGGCGATTGCGGGAACCTCCAGCACGACGAGCAATACGGCGACATAGGGTTCGTACGCGATGTCTGCCTGAATCAGGAAGCTCAGGACGACTGCGTATGTGACAGCGCTGACCGAGCCGTAGTGAGCGGCGATCGCCGCCGCATCCGTTCTTTCAAAGCGCCCCAGGCGACGCAGAAGATTGTAGGCAAGGATCGGAATAACAACCCCCAACGTGATCGTGGCGATGGTCGGAAGGATGACTGCGCCAAGGCTGGCGTTGGCAAGTTCTACGCCCCCCTTGAGGCCGATGGCGAAGAGCAGGTAGATGCTCAAGGTCTCATAAAGCTGGTCCGGAAGTTTCAGGTCTGACTTGAGCAGGCCTGCCGTCAGTCCGACAATGAAACAGAGTACGATCGGATCGAGCAGGTTGCCCGTCATGTTGGTGTCCGTACGGAGTGTGCTGCATTCGCCATGTCCTCCGCTTTTTTCAGGACCGATGCCTTCTGTTCATCCGCGTAGGCAATGACTCTTGCCTTGATGGCGGGGATGTGGGTCCCCAGTATTCTGGCTGCGAGGATCCCTGCGTTATGGGCATTGTTGATGGCCACCGTGGCGACCGGGACCCCTTTCGGCATCTGAACGATCGAAAGCAAAGCGTCCAGCCCTTGGAGCGCCGTGATGTTGACCGGGACCCCGATGACCGGCAGGGGGGTCATCGCGGCCGCCATGCCCGGCAGGTGGGCGGCGCCGCCGGCTCCGGCGATGATGATCTGGATGCCGCGCTTGTCAGCTGATGTTGCATATTCAAACAGACGCTCCGGTGTGCGGTGCGCCGAAACGATTGTCATTTCGAAAGGGATCTGCATTGATGTCAGGATGTCGGCGGCCTGCTGCATGATCGGCAGGTCCGAATCGCTGCCCATGATGATTCCTACCAGTGGCTTTTCCATGTCTGTTCACTCCCCGAAAATTTTTAGATGATGCTTTATTGACTGTGCCTTTTTCAACGCCGCGTCGAGGTCTCTGTCCAGGATGACCGTGTGTCCCATTTTGCGATCCGGGTTGACTGTCTCCTTGCCGTAGAGGTGGACGGTTGCCCCCGGGATTGCCAGGGCTTGATGCAGTCCGGTCAGTATCGGTTTGCCGGCTTTCCCCGTTCCGAGCAGGTTGACCATGACCACCGGGCTCAGAAGCTCCGTGCTGCCGAGCGGCAGGCCGGTGATTGCTCTGAGATGCTGACCGTATTGGCTGGTCATGCAGGCTTCTATGGTGTAATGGCCCGAGTTGTGAGGGCGAGGTGATATTTCGTTGATCAGCAGCTCCCCGTTTTTGGTGAGGAACATCTCCACGCCGAACACCCCGACGCCGTTCAAGGCCTGAATCGCCCTGATCGCCAGCTCCTTGGCGGCCGCCGACTGTATTGCGCTGATGCGCGCCGGAGTCATCAAGAGGTCGAGGATATTTGCCTTGGTGTCGAAAAGCATCTCGACCACGGGATAGCCGGCGACTTCTCCATCCTTCCCACGGGCAACGATAACGGCCAGTTCCTTATCGACCTCGACAAGTTTTTCGAGGATCGAATCACACTTCAGGGCCTGGTCGAAATCGGTCGCGCTCTTCAGGATTTTTACTCCTCTGCCGTCATAGCCGCCCCGCCGGGATTTTTGCACCAGGGGGTAGCCAAAGGAGTTGAAGATAGCCTCGTCCGGGCCTTCGACATGTGAAAACCTGGCGGTGGGGAGCTGGTTTCTGACAAAAAACTCCTTTTGTTTCAGTTTGTCCTGCAGCATTTTCAGGGTCGCCGGTTTCGGATAAACGGCATGTCCTGCTGCAGCGATTTTCTCCAGCATTTCCGTGTCGATATTTTCAAGCTCGCAGGTAATGACGTCACAGCTGTCGGCAAGCTCCCGGTAGCCGGCTTCATCAAAGAAAGAACCGACGATCAGCTGATCGGCCACCTGGGCTGCCGGCGGGTTGTGGGAGGGGTCGAGAATGCTTACGGAAATACTTAGCTTCTTTGCTTCCTGGGCGAGCATTTTGCCGAGCTGGCCACCGCCGACAATGCCGAGACGGTGGGAGGGGAACCGCATATCATCCATCTGCTTTTGATCCTTGTCCCGAGTAACTCAAGGGGAGATTCTTCGTCGTTGATAGAGAACTGTATTTTGTTGTATTCCAACCGGCAGTCAGTTATCTTGAAAAAATACGAATTAAATTTCGTGAAAGCATTTACTCCTATTTGTCAGCGATGTCAACCCTCATAATTGCGCGCTCAAAGAAGCTCAGGAAGAAAGCCGCAACGACATGGACTTATGTATTTAACCGGAAAAAATGAAGAACTCACTGTCGCATCTCTCTCGAAGGAGAGAATTCGTGAGGCGGTCTCTATCTTGCGATGGGGAGGGGTTGTCGCCTTTCCGACGGAAACCGTTTACGGTTTGGGTGGAGATGCTGAGAACCCTGCCGCGATCAAGCGGATTTTTGACATCAAGGGGAGGCCGGCGGACCATCCATTGATTGTTCACATCGCGGCATCGCACCAACTGCAGGACTGGGCCTGTGACATCCCCCCG
>JBFIMV010000159.1:0-6120 GCA_041611575.1 Desulfuromonadales bacterium
CGCGGGCGACCCCGACCACGCTCAGGCAGTCGGGCCGGTTCGGCGTCAGGCCGAGCTCGTAGAGCACGTCTTTCAGGCCTAGGGACTCAAAGATCGGCAGGCCGGGCTGCAAGCCCGAGGGCAGGATCATGATGCCATCGGACTCTTCGCTCAGGCCGAGCTCGCTGACCGAGCAGAGCATGCCGCACGACTCCTGGCCGCGTATTTTCGACTTCTTGATCTTGAAATTGCCCGGCAGCACTGTTCCGACCTGCGCCAGGGCCACCAGGTCGCCGGTTTTGTGATTGGTGGCGCCGCACACGACCTGCAGGGTCAGGCTGCCGGTCGCCACGGAGCACACCGTCAGGCGATCGGCAGCCGGATGCGGCTGCACGTCATCGAGACGGGCAACGATGACGCTTTCCAGCCCTTCGCCGAGAGGTTCCATGGCATCGACCTCAAGCCCGAGCAGGGTCAGCCTGTGCGAAAGTTCTGCGGCGGAGAGATCGAAATCGACATACTCCCTGAGCCAGTTCAAGGTGACTTTCATACTTTAAGTCCTTTACTAAATAATACTTTTATCTATTCGAATACAATCAGAATTGGCGCAGAAAACGCAGGTCGTTTTCGAAGAACAGCCGCAGATCGTTGACACCATACTTGAGCATGGCAATCCGCTCGATACCCATGCCGAAGGCAAAGCCGCTGTACACCTCGGGGTCGTAACCGACGGAGCGGAAGACTTCCGGGTCGATCATGCCGCTGCCGAGAATTTCCAGCCAGCCCGACTGCTTGCAGACCCGGCAACCGGCTCCCCCGCAGATGACGCACTGGATGTCAACCTCGGCACTTGGCTCGGTGAACGGAAAAAACGACGGACGGAAGCGCACATCGACTCCCTGGCCGAAGTACTCATTGATAAAATTGGTCAATATCCCCTTCAGGTCACCGAAAGTTACCTTGCGATCGACCAGGAAGCCCTCTATCTGATGAAACATCGGGCTGTGGGTAATATCAGAATCGCGGCGGAACACGGTCCCCGGAGCGATGACACGCACGGGGGGCGCCTGATTGAGCATGGTGCGAATCTGCACCGGTGAGGTATGAGTACGCAAGACCACTTCGTCGGAAATGTAAAACGTGTCCTGCATATCGCGAGCCGGGTGATCCTTCGGGATATTGAGCGCTTCGAAATTATAAAAGTCCTTCTCAATTTCCGGCCCCTCGGCAACACCGAAGCCGAGAGCCGTAAAGATGCTGACGATCTCCTCCGTGACCTGGGTGACAGGATGCTTGTAGCCCATGCGGCCATGACGGCCGGGGAGAGTCACGTCGAGGCGTTCGCTTGCCAGGCGCTTTTGCAACGCAGCCTGACGCAAGGCCTCCTGGCGCTCTGAAAACAGCAGGTCGAGACGGGTCTTGACCTCATTGACCAGGGCGCCGACCTGGGGCCGCTCCTCGGGAGACAGCTGACCCATCCCCTTCATCACTTCCGTCACCTCACCCTTGCGTCCGAGATAACGGGAACGCACCTGCTGCAGATCAAATTCGGAGGCTGCATCGACGGCTGCCTGTGCTGCCGCCTGCTCAATACTCTTGAGTTTGTCTTTCATGATGATCCGGTCGCCTGGAACGCCACGGCCCGGTCAATCGCCGGGCCGTAGTCGAAAGAAAAATGAGATGAGGCAGCGGCCTCATCTCATTCATGTTGATTACTGAAGCTGCGCTTTGGCTTTCTCGACGATCGAGCCGAACCCGGCCGGGTCGACGACGGCCAGCTGCGCCAGGATCTTGCGGTCAATCGCGATCTCGGCCTGCTTCAATCCGTGAATCAGGCGGCTGTAGGACAGGCCGTTCTCACGGGCAGCGGCGTTGATGCGGGCGATCCACAACGCACGGAAGTCGCGCTTGCGGACGCGACGGTCACGGAAGGCGTATTTCAGGGCGCGATCGACGGCTTCGGTTGCACTGCGAAACAACTTGCTGCGGGCGCCACGGTACCCTTTTGCAAGCTTGAGCACCTTGTTGCGCCGGCGCCTGGCTTTGAAACCTCTTTTTACTCTTGCCATTGGTATTCTCCTTGAGAATCAGGTTAGCGGGTTACCCCGCGCCCGGATCTGCAGGGGGAGACGTTTGCCCCACAGTTCACGAGCGTTGTTATGCCGCACCCTTAGAGATAGGGGATCAGGCGGCTGATATTTCTTTCATCACTCTTGTTGACCACGGTCGCCTGACGCAGGTCGCGCTTGCGCTTGGTGGTTTTCTTGGTCAGGATGTGGCTGGTGAACGCCTTGTTGCGACGGATCTTGCCGGTCCCTGTCTTGCGGAAACGCTTGGCGGCACCGCGATTGGTCTTGATTTTAGGCATCTTGTGTTCTCCTTGGGCAATATCTGATTGAAACGCAAGCCGTTGCGTTTCCAACATTGTTTACTTTTTTATCGGGCCGAGCACCATGGTCATGAAGCGTCCGGCCATGTACGGGTGACTCTCGACAACCCCGAGTTCGGCGACATCGGCCACGACTCTCTCAAGAATGCGCCGGCCGAATTCAGGATGCGTCACCTCGCGTCCGCGGAACATGATCGTGACCTTGACCTTGTTCCCCTCACCGAGAAAGTGCTTGGCGTTCTTGACCTTGAACTGGTAATCGTGTTCGTCGGTCTTCGGCCGCAGCTTGACTTCCTTGATTTCAACCCGGACCTGCTTCTTCTTGGCCTCGGCAGAACGTTTGCTCTGCTGATACTTGTACTTGCCGTAATCCATGATGCGGCAGACAGGCGGTGTTGCCGTTGGCGAAACCTCGACGAGGTCGAGGCTCTTTTCTTCGGCTGCCTGAAGGGCACTCCTGATATCCATGACGCCCAACTGGTTCCCCTCGTCATCGATGACGCGGACTTCGCTGGCACGGATTGCCTCGTTGATATTAGTTGTGTCCTTGCTTATGACGCACCTCCTAATGGTATTGCCGGCATTCCTGTTGAATAAACCGGACAAAATCCGCCGGGGTCATCGGTTCGAGGTTTTCACCTGAACGATGCCGCGCGGTTACGGTGCCGGCAGCCACTTCCTGGTCGCCGATCACCAACATGTACGGGACCTTCTCCATCTGGGCTTCACGAATCTTGAAGCCGAGCTTTTCATTGCGCAAATCCGACTGAACGCGCACACCCTCGGCACGCAGCTCCTCGCAGACCTGCTGCACGTAGGCGGCCTGGTTGTCGGTCACATTGAGGACCTTGACCTGAACCGGGGCGATCCAGAGCGGGAAGTTGCCGGCGTAATGCTCGATAAGCACACCTACAAAACGTTCAATGGCCCCCAGGATCACCCGGTGGACCATGACCGGCCGGTGCTTCTCGCCGTCACTCCCGACATAGCTCAGATCAAAGCGTTCCGGGAGGGTAAAATCGCACTGGATTGTAGCACATTGCCACTTCCTGTCAAGGGCGTCCTTGAGCTTGATATCGATCTTCGGGCCGTAGAATGCGCCGTCGCCTTCGTTGACCTCATAAGGCAGCCCGGTGTCATCCAGGGACCCCTTCAGGGCGCGGGTGGCACGCTCCCAGTCTTCGTCGGAGCCGATCGACTTTTCGGGGCGCGTCGACAGTTCGAGTTCGTACTCGAAACCGAAGATTCCCATGACGTCGCGAACGAACTTCAGAACGCCCTTGATCTCCGCATCGAGCTGCTCGGGAGCACACAGGATATGCGCGTCATCCTGGGTGAAGCCGCGCACGCGCAGCAGGCCGTGCAACACCCCGCTCTTCTCGTGGCGATGAACGGTGCCGAGCTCGAAAAAGCGCAGCGGCAGATCCCGGTACGAGCGCTTCTTCGACTTGTAGATCAGCATGTGTGCCAGGCAGTTCATCGGCTTGATGCCGTAGCTCTGCTCGTCGATCTCGGTGAAGTACATGTTCTCGCGGTAGTTGTCGAAATGTCCCGAAGTCTTCCACAGCTCGGTGCGCAGGATCTGCGGGCCCATGACGATATCGTAACCGCGCCTGAGATGTTCGCGACGCTCGAAGTCTTCGATCAGGGTACGCAGCAGCGCCCCTTTCGGGTGCCAGATCACCAGGCCCGCCCCCGCCTCTTCGCTGAACGAAAACAGGTCAAGCTCCCGGCCCAGCTTGCGGTGGTCACGCTTCTTCGCCTCTTCGAGCCGCTCGAGATATTGCTTGAGGTCCTTCTTGTCGGTAAAGGCGGTCGCATAGATGCGCTGCAGCATGGCGTTCTGTTCGCTGCCGCGCCAGTAGGCGCCGGCCACGCTGGTCAGCTTGAAGGCCTTCAACATGCCGGTCGACGGGATGTGCGGGCCGCGGCAGAGGTCAACGAAGCTCCCCTGGCGGTACAGAGTGACCTCCTCGACGCCAAGATCCTCGATCAGCTCGACCTTGTAGGCCTCGCCCATCTCCCTGAACAGCTTGACAGCTTCGGAGCTCTTCATGACCTGGCGCTCGATCGGCAGATCAGCCTTGGCCAGCTCCGCCATCTTCTGCTCGATCTTCTCGAACTCTTCCGGGCTGAAGGTGTGTTTGTCGCTGTAGAAATCGTAATAGAAACCTGACTCGATCGCCGGGCCGATGGTCACCTGGACCTCGCGGCCGTAAAGTTCCTTGACGGCATGTGCCATCAGGTGAGCGGACGAGTGACGATAAATTTCAAGGCCTTCCGGCGAGTTGAGCGTTATCAGGCTGAGTGTCGCATCGGTCGTGATGGGCGTCGCGGCATCGACCAGCTCGCCACCCAGGCGGGCGGCCACCGTCTGCCGGGCCAGGCCCTCGCCTATTGAACGGGCGACATCGAGCGGCGTCGAACCAGCGGCGACGTCTTTCACGGCTCCGTCCGGCAATGTTATCTTCAGCTGCGACATGACAAATCCTCTAACGAAAAGAGGCATCCAAGGATGCCTCTGACTGCCTCGGGCGAGGTTATGGTAGGCACGGGCGGGATTGAACCGCCGACCCCTACCGTGTCAAGGTAGTGCTCTCCCACTGAGCTACGTGCCTGCACCCAAAATGCCGGATACATTTAGCAGAGGCGTCCCGGAGTGTCAAGCCTTTTTCTGCGCGATTTCCGGTGTTTGTTCAAAAGGTCGCTTGTCGAAAAAATACCGAAACAACAAGGCCCGCACAGAGGCTGTGCGGGCCTTGGAACTGGTGCAGGTAGTTGGGATTGAACCAACGACCCCTCGCGTGTGAGGCGAGTGCTCTCCCGCTGAGCTATACCTGCATGATTTCATGTGTGCGTCTGACGCGGACGATTTATATAACAGCATCGCTGCTGACTGTCAACGGCTAACAGCTGCGAAATCATTCGTCCCTGCCGGAGGGCAAACCGGAGAGTCCCCGTTCGCAGGCAGTCCCTATGACTCGATGCCGACCCTCGCCGGCTGCCCGGCGTTAAAGTAATGCTTGACCTCGCGCATCTCGGTCACCAGGTCCGCCATGGCGATGATCTCGGGGTGGGCGTTGCGCCCGGTGATCACCAGTTCGGTCTTCGGCGATTTGTTGATTATCAGCTCCTGCACATCGACAAGCGGGATCAGCTCGAAATCAAGAACGCAATTGAGTTCGTCAAGCACCACCAGGTCATAGTCGCCGCCGGCAACGATACTGCAGGCACGCCCGAAAGCCTCTTTTGCCATTCGTCGATCTTGCTCGGTCTCTTTGCCACGCCGGACAAACGCTTTGCTGCCGACCTGTTCGACTGTCAGCTTGTCGGTGAACTGCCTGGCCGTTTCGAGTTCGCCATAGACGGTCTGGCCTTTCATGAACTGCATGACGTAGATCCGCAGGCCGTGCCCCAGGGCGCGAAACACCAGGCCGAGCGCCGCCGTCGTCTTGCCCTTGCCGTTACCGGTGTAAACCTGGACCAGTCCCTTTGCCAGCTTATGATCTTTTCCCATGAGTCTCCCCTGTGAAGAGCTGACGTCCGATGCGGAATCCGGGTTCCGTCACCATGTGCCGGCGCAGGAGCGTTTCAACCTGTTCGACCGTTTTGTCAGCAAACACTTCTGAAAAATTCACCAGGGCGTCGGCATCCCAGAGAATGCGGAACTCCGGGGAGTCGACACCGCGAGGTGTATGGTGCCTGCCGACGATCTCGGCAACCTGAGCGATAAACAGCTCATCGGCGCCAAG
>JBFIMV010000160.1:0-6072 GCA_041611575.1 Desulfuromonadales bacterium
AGCGTGTTGACGAGGGACATCAGCTTCAACGGCGAAAACTTTGTCCTTGGCAGTCGTGTCGCGAGCGAAGTGAACATTGACATGTACGAGGCCGGACTGGCCTGGTTCCTGCTCAATATTGATGATCTGCCGACGCGCATTCAGTTCGGCCCGGAACTGGCCGTAAAGTATATCGATGCGCGGGTCGAGTTAAAAGACAACGTTGCCGGTTTGAACGAATCTCAAAACGTCGGCGTACCCATCCCGACTCTTGGGATGCGTGCCCGGGTTGCCCTTGCCGATTCTCTGAGCGTGGCTGGACGTGTCGGTTATCTGAAGTACAGCGACAGCAGCTTCATGGATGTAGATGCCCAGGTTGAATTTTCCCCGATCCCGCTGGTTGGCCTCTTCGCCGGGCATCGCCATATGGATATAGATGTTGATGAAAGTGATGTTCTGATTGATGCAACCTTTGCCGGCCCCTATGCCGGGGCTTTTGTCCGCTTTTGAATATACGTTTGCTCTCTTTTGGGTTGGATGAAGAATCGGTCGGGCGCAAGGCGCCCCTGCTGCGGCGGGTGATGCGCAGGGTGCGGGTGGGCTGACAACGAAACCGGCCGGAGAGATCGGAAAGGGGGCGTCCAGATTTGGCCGCCCCCTTTCCGTGACCCGCTCAATGGCCTGCGCCCCCCGGGTGCAGACCGCGCAAGCGCACCCCCGCCGCCACCAGGTAGGCGCAGGCCGCCAGCGTCAGCAGCAGGCTGTAACCGAGCTCCACCGCGACCAGGGTCGCCACGGCGGCGCCGACCACCGAACTGCAGCCATTGATTCCCCAGGCCCAGGGGACCTCGGCCGGCCGGGTCCGGTCGAGCAGGCGCAGGCCGAGCGGGAAGGGCATCCCCATCACCACCGCGGCCGGTGACAGCATCAGCACCGCCAGAGCGACGCGCGCCGGCAGCGCCAGTGGCAGGGTCGCCTGCAGCAGCGGCGTCAGAAGCAGGGCGTAGAGAGCCAGGGAGACCGTCACCACGGCCGCCCAGCGCCGCGGTTGCAGCGTCATCTGGCGGCCGGTCATGGCGCTGCCGACGGCCGAACCGGTGAGCAGGACACCCACCACCAGAGTCGCAGCATAGACTGGCTGGCCGAGGTAGAACACAAAGCTGTGGATCAGGGCCAGTTCTGTCCACATGTAACCGATCCCCAGGCCGCCGAAGTAGAGCACCGTCCGCCAGCCATACCGCCGCGGCCCCTGCAGTCGCGTCAGCGGCAGCAGAATCAGCAGCACCGCCAGAACGGCCAGCACCAGCGCGGCAAGCCCGGACACCAGCATCCCCAGTTCCAGGAATGGCAGACCACGCTGACCGTAGAGTTCGACCATGGCATCGAGCCGGTCCCAGCGCAGAAACTGCGCGAAGAACGGCCGGTCGTCGCTCACCGGCCGAACGCGGAAGGCGTAGTCGCGGTAGAGCCCCTGCCGGTTTCCGGCGACGAGCGTGTCGACGAGCGCGAACAATGAGTCGTCCTGCAGGCGATTGAAGCGCTGGCGCTCCTGCGGCTGCAGATCGGGGAGCAGCAGCGGGTCGAAGCCCCAATGGCTGGCAAAGGACCTGATCCGCTCCAGTTCTTCCGACAAGTAGGCACTGCGCTGCAGACAGAAGGTGATGGTCCCCCAGCTGCGGACCGCGACGAGATGCACCGCAGGAAACGCTATCCCCTCTTCGACCAGCGTTTCGACCAGGGTGGCAAGCAGGCGCAGCGGGTTGCGCAGCGGGTAATCGACCCAGGTGGTGACCACCAGCACGCCCTGAGGGGTGAGTGCGCGCCAGGCCTGCCTGAGCGCTTCGCGGGTCAGCAGCGGCTGCTCGTGCAGGGCGAACAGGCCCGAATCACCGCCGAAACCACCCACGGCGGGGAGGATGACCAGGTCGTAGCTTTGCCGGTCGCGGGCCAACCAGGTGCGCGGCGCCGTGTTCTGCCAGGCAACCCTCGGGTCGGCGAGCAACCAGCCGAAGCTCTGTGGGGCACTGGCGGCCAACGTCCCGGCCAGTGTGTCGTGTGGTTCCACCGCGACCACCTCCCGGGCACCTCGGGCGACGGCCTGGGCGACTTCGGCGCCGGTTCCGGCGTTGAGCACCAACACCCGCTGCGGCGTGCGCAGGGCATAGGGGAGTGCAGAGGTCGACGCATCGCGCGGGTCTTCGCTCCCGGGGGGTGGTGGCAGGCTGCCGACCAGGTTGCCGTTGACAAACACGGCCTGGCTGTGTGGCATGGCACCGGACCAGTTGAGGCTCACGCCGGGCGCGCTGCGCAGGACCGGCGAAGCGACGATGTGCACCTGCCCGGCGGCGGCCGGTCGGTGGGCGATGACCGTCGCACCCGGCAGATCGAGGACACGGCTCAAATCCTTGTACTGGGAGAGTGGCAGCTCTGCGGGCCAGAGCAGGGCGGCTGCCACCAGCGCCGCGCCGGGCAGCATGCCGAGGCGCACCCGCCGGCCGGTTCCCGGCAGCAGCACGACCCCGGCCATCAGCGTCACCAGGGCGGCGAGCGGCGGCAGCAGTTGCGGCAACAACAGCGTCAGCCCGACCAGGGCGAGCAGACAGCCGAGCCCTGAGCCGAGCATGTTGGCGAAGTAGTATCCGCCGATCCTTTCGGTTTCGACGGTAAAGATCAGGCCGATGGCGAGCGCGCCGAAGCAGAACGGCAGCAACAGCAACAACGCCGCGGCCGCCAAACGCAGCGGCTCCCCGGGGTTGACGAACAGCAGCAGCGAGTCGAAGCCGCCGAACAGTGCCCGGGTCAGCCACAGCGCCGACGCCAGGGTCGCCGCCGAGGCGCTGAGCAGCAGCGGCAGCAGCTGGCTGTGCCGCTGCACCATCCAACCCCGCGCCAGCGAGAGGAGAGTGCCGGCGCTGCCGAAGCCGAGCAGGGCGACGGAGATGACGAAGGCGGCGAAGTGGTGCCATTGGCTGGTGGCGAGGATCTGCAGCAGGGCGATCTGGAAGGCGAGCAGGCCGGCGGAGACGAGGATCAGGGAGAGATGCCGTCGGTTCAGAGCCATGGCCGGTTCATTCGCTTCTGCGGAATGGTACGAACCGCACCGGCATCAGGTTGGTGGAGGTGGTCGTCTCCCCCTTTTTCTGTACCAGCATCAGGGTCTGAACGAAGAATGGCGAACCGACCGGAATGACCATCAACCCGGCGTCCTTGAGCTGTTCGATCAACGGCGGCGGCACGTATTCGGCGGCGGCGGTAACGATGATCGCATCGAAGGGGGCATGCTCGGCCCAGCCGTAGTAGCCGTCGCCTGCCCTGGTCTTCACCGCTGTGTAGCCGAGCGTCCGCAGCCGCTCGGCCGCCGACGCGGCCAGGGCCGGGACGATCTCGATGCTGTAGACCTCCGCGCCGGTGGCAGCCAGGATCGCCGCCTGGTAGCCGGAGCCCGTGCCGATCTCGAGGATTTTCTTGCCGGGGCCTGGAAGGATGAGCTCGGTCATGATGGCGACCATGAACGGTTGCGAGATGGTCTGGCCGTGGCCGATCGGCAGCGGGCGGTCCTGGTAGGCGTAGGCGGCCTGCGACGGGGGGACGAAGCGGTGGCGCGGCACGGCGCGCATGGCCGCCAGGGTCGCCGGATCCCTGACCCCCCGCGCCTCGATCTGCGCCGCAACCATCGCCAGGCGCTCCTGCCGTCGGTCGTCACCGGCCGCTGAGCCGGTTGTCGACAGCAGCACGATGGCCAGGCAAAGCAAGAGAAACCTGTGTGGTGCAGCAATGATTTTCCGCATTGTCACCTCCGTGTCGGGTGCTCCTGCGCTGATTATATCAAATGGGGGAGCCTGGGACTTCGTGCTGACGGCAGAATGCGCAAAGGGATGTGTGAGGGTCAAGGACGGGTTATTGACGGGACCTGTTGCTCAGAGCGGATTATTGGGAAGCTCCTCCAGCATGACATCCACCACCCGCGCCCCGGTTATCGCCCGGAGCAGGTCGAAGGTCACGGGGACCCCGGAGGCATCGTTCCCTGCGGCGGGGTAGATCAAGTCGTAGACGGCAAGCTTTTCATCAATCAACACCTCCACCCCATCCACCCCGAACGGGCAGACACCGCCCGGCAGAAAACCCGTCGCCGCCTCGGTCTCCTCGCTGTTGGCCATCCTCACCTTGCTGCCGACCGCCAGTTTCGCCTTCTTGCTGCAGATGCGCCGGCCACCCGGACAAATGACGAGAAAGAACTCGCCGGTCTTGGCCTTGAGGACCATCGACTTGGCAATCTGTCCGACGGCGACGCCGATCTGCGCTGCGGCCAGCTCCGAGGTCGGGGTGCTGCCCGGGGCGAATTCCAGCGCCTTCAGGTCGTGTGCATCGAGCACTTGTCTGACTTTTTCGGGGATCATGGCGATTGATTGTTCATCCGGAGACCAGACTGGAAAAAGGGGACAGGCACCTGCGGGACCTGTCCCCTACAGTCGATGATCACTGCCGGGTGAGGTTACGGTAGCGGATGCGGTGCGGCTGATCGGCGTCCTTGCCGAGACGCTTCTTGCGATCCTCTTCGTACTCCGAGTAATTCCCCTCGGACCAGACCACCTGGCTGTCCCCTTCGAAGGCCAGGATGTGGGTGGCGATGCGGTCGAGGAACCAGCGGTCATGGCTGATGACCACGACGCAGCCGGCGAAGTTCTCCAGACCCTCTTCGAGCGCCCGCAGGGTGTTGACGTCGAGATCGTTGGTCGGTTCGTCGAGCAGCAGCACGTTCGATTCCTCGCGCATGACCTTGGCCAGGTGCACGCGGTTGCGCTCGCCGCCGGAGAGGACGCCGACCTTTTTCTGCTGGTCGCCGCCCGAGAAGTTGAAGCGCGCCACGTAGCCGCGCGAGTTGACCAGCTGTTTGCCGAGCAGCATCTGCTCCTGGCCGCCGGTGATCTCCTCGAAGATGGTCTTGTTCGGGTCGAGGGCGCGATCCTGATCGACGTAGCCGAGCTTGACCGTGTCGCCGACCTTGAAGCTGCCGGAATTCGGCTGTTCCTTGCCGGTGATCATGCGGAACAGGGTGGTCTTGCCGGCGCCGTTGGGGCCGATGATGCCGACGATGCCGCCGGGCGGCAGCGAGAAGTTCAGCTTCTCGTAGAGCAGCCGGTCGCCATAGCCCTTGCTGACGTCCTTGGCTTCGACGACCACGTTGCCGAGGCGCGGTCCGGGCGGGATGTAGATCTCCAGGCTGCGCTCGCGCTCGGCGGTCTCCTGGCCGAGCAGCTTCTCGTAGGCGCTGATGCGCGCCTGGCTCTTGGCGTGGCGCGCCTTGGGACTCATGCGGATCCACTCGAGCTCGCGCTGCAGGGTCTTCTGACGGGTGCTTTCCGCCTTGTCCTCCTTGCGCAGGCGCTCCTGCTTCTGCTCCAGCCAGCTCGAGTAGTTGCCCTTCCAGGGGATGCCGTGGCCGCGATCCAGCTCGAGAATCCAGCCGGCGACGTTGTCGAGGAAGTAGCGGTCGTGGGTGACGGCGATGACCGTCCCTTCGTAGCGCTGCAGGTGCTGCTCCAGCCAGCCGACGGTCTCGGCGTCAAGGTGGTTGGTCGGCTCATCGAGCAGCAGGATGTCGGGCTTCTGCAGCAGCAGGCGGCAGAGGGCGACGCGGCGCTTCTCGCCGCCGGAGAGGACCTTGACCGGCGTGTCGCCGGGCGGGCAGCGCAGGGCATCCATGGCCAGGTCGAGCCGCGAGTCGAGCTCCCAGGCATCGAGCGCGTCGAGCTTGTCCTGCACCACGGCCTGGCGGTCGCAGAGTTTTTCCATGTCGGCGTCCGGGTCGGCGAAGGCCTCGTTGATCGCCTCGAACTCCTTGAGCAGGTCGACCGTCTCCTGCACTCCCTCTTCGACCACCTCGCGCACCGTCTTGGTGCAGTCGACCAGCGGCTCCTGCTCGAGGAAGCCGACGCTGTAGCCATCGGAGAGGATCGTCTCGCCGTTGAACTCCTTGTCGACCCCGGCCATGATCTTGAGCAGGGTCGATTTACCGGAGCCGTTCAGGCCGAGCACGCCGATCTTGGCACCGTAGAAGTAGGACAGGGAGATGTCCTTGATGATCGGCTTGCC
>JBFIMV010000161.1:0-6052 GCA_041611575.1 Desulfuromonadales bacterium
CGAAGACACAAAGAGAACCTTTCTCTTGGTGCCCTGGTGCATTCGTGGCGCCTTTAAGGCACAAGAGCTTTCGGGTCTACCGGGCCGTATTCATCTTCGTTGCCTCCGCGGCCGTTGACTACGCCGATCCCGGCGTGCTTGTAATAGTTGTATTCCGTGTCCTTGCCGCAACCATCGACCAGCAGGTCCTCTTTTTCGTGGACCAGCTTGAGGACGTCGCGGTTGCAGATTTCGTAATCCGGCGTCGTCTGGATCGCCATGGTCGGGCAGGCTTCGGCGCACAGCCCGCAGAAAATGCAGCGCGCGAAGTTGATGCGGAACCAGGCGGCGTAGCGGCGGCCATCAGCTGCTTCGGCGGCCTGCATCGAAATGCAGTCGACCGGGCAGGCGGCGCTGCAAAGCTGGCAGGCGACACAGCGCTCGTTGCCGTCCGGGTCGCGGGTCAGCACGATACGCGCCCGGTAACGCGGCGGCGGTGTGCGCTTCTCCTCCGGATACTGGATGGTTACCGGCTTTTTGAAGAGGTAGCCGAGGGTGATCCAGAACGGCTGAAAAGTTCCTTTTATGTCACGCCAGAGATTCATAGTCTTTCACTCATCGCTCAGCACACATCGCTCAGCACTGATATCACTGTCCAAGCGCCAGCGATATCGCCCCGGAAACCACCACGTTCAGCAGCGCCAGGGGAATCAGCACCTTCCAGCCGAAAACCAGCAGCTGATCGTAACGCGGCCGCGGCATGCTGCCGCGCGCCCAGATAAACAGGAAGGCGACAAACAGCACCTTCATGACGAACCAGACCACCGGCGGCAGAAACGGTCCGTGCCAGCCGCCGAGGAAGAAGACCGTGGTCATGGCGCCGATGACGATCAGGTTGATGTACTCACCGACGAAGAACAGGCCGAAACGCATCCCCGAGTACTCGGTGTGGAAGCCGCCGACGATCTCGTTCTCTGCTTCGGGCATGTCGAAGGGGGTGCGCTTCGACTCGGCGGCGATGCTGATCATGAAGATGATGAAGGCCAGCGGATGACGCAGCAGGTTCGGCCAGTCGCTCTGGGCCATGACGATCTCGGTCAGCGAGAAGGAGTTGGCGCTCATCACCACCGGCACCAGCGCCAGGCCGAGGGCCAGCTCGTAGGAGATCAGCTGCGCCAGGCTGCGGATACCGCCGAGCAGCGAGTATTTGGAGTTGGACGCCCAGCCGCCAAGGACGACACCGTAGACCGCCAGCGAAGAGAGGCCGAATAGGTAGAGCAGGCCGATGTTCAGGTCGCAGACGACCATCGGGATCTCGCGGCCAAACAGGGTCAGCGGCGGCGAGAAGGGGACGACGGCAAAGCTGAGCAGCGCGGTCAGAGCCGTCAGGCCCGGGGCGAAGAGGAAGACCCATTTGTCGGCACGGGCAGGGACAAAGTCTTCCTTGGTGATCAGCTTGATGACGTCGCACAGCGGCTGGATCATGCCGCCCGGGCCGATGCGGTTCGGGCCGTAGCGCATCTGCATGCGACCGAGGATCTTGCGTTCCGCCAACACCAGGTAGGCCGCCATCGAGAGGACCACGCCGAAGATCAGGCCGAGCTTGACCAGGATGAGGACCAGGCTGAGCAGTAATTCGTTCATGCCTTGATCTCCTTCTCCAGCCGACAGTCGAGCAGGCTCCCCGGCACCATGCCTTCGAGGGCGGTATCCCAGAGCTGCGAGGCCAGCACCAGCCCTTTCAGCATCTGTGTTTCGACACAGACCGTCACGTGACAATGGCCGAAATGCGTGGTCAGTCGTGCCCGGTCGCCGGCAGCCAGGCCAAGGGCCTCTGCCAATGCAGGATGCATGCAGACGGTGGGTCCGGGCTCGACCGCGGCCAGCGGTGACGACAAGTGCGCCAGCCAGTGCGACCCGGTCGGCGCGCTGACTGCCAGCAGCTTCAGGGCGTCGACGGCCGCTGTCGAAGGCAGCGGCCCTTCAGCCAACGGCGGCAGGTCTCCTCTGGCCGACAGCTTTACCCCGACCGTTTCTGCCGCCAGTGCCGTCAAACCGGCGAAGCGTTCATCACGAGCGGCGATCGATTGGCGCAATTCCGTGAGATCCGTCTCGCGATCGAGCAGTTGCGCCATAAGCCACCAGTCGGCCTCGGGAGTCTCACCGGGGGTTTCAAGGGAAAACTCCCGCGGCGGGTGATTGCCTGCTCCGGTCTCGCGGATCGGCAACCCGGGATCGATCACCGGCAGAAAAGCCTGCAGCCGGCCCTCGTTGTTGATATAGCTGCCCGCCATTTCAGCATTGGCCCGCGCCGGCAGGAAGATGTCGGCCCGCTGGGCAGCCAGGCTCGGCGTCGAGTCAATACTGACCAGCAGCGCCAGATGTCCGAGGGCCGCCTGGGCGCGCGCCGGCTCCATGGCTTCGCGGAAGGGATCGCTCTCCAGGCAGACGAGTGCCCGCACGGTCCCTTCCTGGACAGCGTCGAGCAGCGTATCGAAGCAAGGGCCATTGCCGGCCAGCAGGGCGCCACCATAACTGTTCGGCCCGGCCAGCAGCAGCATGACGCCGACGGCACGCTCCCCGGTGGAGAGGGCCTCTGCCGCGGAACAGAGAGCGTCGACGCCCGGGCCGCCGAGCAGGTCGGCGCCGCCCACAAGAACCGGGCGCTGTGCGGCCTTGACCTGCTCAAGCAACGCCGTCAACTCCTCACGTTCGGGAGAAACGAAGGGGCTCAGGTCTTGCTGACCAAGGGCGGCGAGGACCTCAGACAGCCTTTTCGGTGGCATAACCAGGTGGGTCGCAGCACAGGGCAGCTTCACCGGCCGGGGATCGATGACCACGACCTTGCCGCCCATGCGCACGGCCTGGCGCATGGCCAGTGCCAGCATCGGCCCTTCCGCCAGGGGGTCGGCACCGAACAGGATGACCAGGTCGCTCTGGCGCACATCCTCGAGGCTGCGGGCGGCGCCACCGAGACGGGCGGCAAGAGTCCGCACGGCGCGATCACGCCCCTGGTGCGCTTCGTAGACCAGCTGATGTGAACCGATTGCCTTGGCCCAGTCGCGCAACAGGACATTGGCCTCGAGGCTGGCGCGTGCCGAGCCGAGGAAGGCGACGCTCTGTGCCCCATGCTTCTCAACCGTTGCAGCAATCCGGGCGCGGGCGGCGGCGAGCGCCGTTGTCATGGGGACCGGTTGGCCGTCGACCTCCGGCTGGCGCGGCCGCGCCGGATGGTTGACGTGATCATAACCGAACCGGCCGCGATCGCAGATGAAGAAGCCGTTGGTCTCACGGTTGATGCCCGCCCGGACCCGCTGCACTTCGCGGTAGCGGCCGCCGGGGACCGTGGCGCAGCCGAGACTGCAGTGCGGGCAGATCGACGGCGCCTCCTGCAGGTCCCACAACCGCGTCTTGAAGCGGAACGGCTTGCTGGTCAGCACCCCGGTCGGACAGGCGTCGATGATGTTGCCGGAAAAAGGGCTTTCCAGGGCCCCATCCTGCAGGCGGCCGTAGAAGACCCGGTTGCGGGAGCCGAAGACGCCGTAATCGGTGCCGCCGCAATAATCGCGATAGGTCCGCACGCAGCGGTAGCAGGTGATGCAGCGGTTCATCTCCTGCTGCACGAAGGGCCCCAGGTTCTGGTTGGTGAAGGTGCACTTCTTGCCGGTGTAGCGCCGCACGCCATGGCCGCCGGCCACGGTCATCTCCTGTAGCTGGCATTCGCCGCCCTCGTCGCAGACAGGGCAGTCGTGGGGATGATTGGTCATCGCCCACTCAATGACATGCGTGCGCAGGTCCACAGCATCCGCGTCGGTGGATGAGACAACCATGCCGTCCTGGGCCTTGATCATGCACGCCATCTGCAACCCCTTGACCGGGCCGTCGAGGAACTTCATGGCGCACAGGCGGCAGGAGCCGACCGCACCCAGCGCTTCATGGTAGCAGAAGTGCGGGATGACGATGTCGAGCGCACGCGCCGCCTCGAGGACGTTGGTCCCTTCGGGCACAGTCACTTCCAGGTTGTCGATGGTCAGTTTCGGCATAATTTTTCTTAAGTGCTGAGCGATGGGCGATGAGCGATGAGTTGCAGGATCTTTGACTCATCGCTCATCGCTCGGCACTCATCGCTACCGGAATGGGCAGCACCCTTTCCGGATATGGTCCCTGATTTCTTCTTCGAAGAGGCGCAGCAGGCCCTCCACCGGCCCCATCGCCCCCTCGGCCAGGGCGCAGAAGGAGCGCCCCTTGATGTTGCGCACCTGGTCTTTCAGCATGGCCAGGTCGCCTTCGGTCCCCTGGCCGAACTCGATGCGGTCGAGCAGCCAGGAGATGGTCGCCAATCCGTCGCGGCACGGCGTGCACCAGCCGCAGCTCTCGCGGGCGAAGAACTGGTTGAGGTTGCGGGTGACCGCGACCATGCAGGTGTTTTCATCGAAGGCCGTGACGCCGGCGGTGCCGAGGCGGCTCTTGACCTCTTCCAGCGGGCCGAAATCCATCATCAGGTCGAGATGCTCGGCGGTCAGGTACGGGGTCGAGGCCCCGCCGGGCAGGCAGGCCTTGAACTTCTTGCCGCCGCGCATGCCGCCGCCGTACTCCTCGATCACCTCGCGCAGGGTGATGCCGAGCGGCAGTTCGAAGCACTCGGGGCGGTTGAGATGTCCCGAAAGCCCGAACAGCTTGGTGCCGGCGCTCTCGGGGTTCAGCGCCAGCGCCTGGAACCAGGCCACGCCGTTGGTCAGGATGTGCGGCACGTTGGCCAGGGTCTCGACGTTGTTGACGTTGGTCGGCCGGCCGAACAGGCCGCGCTGTGCCGGAAAAGGCGGCTTGGAGCGCGGGTTGGGGCGGCGGCCTTCGAGGCCGTTGAGCAGCGAGGTCTCCTCGCCGAGGATGTAGCGCCCGGCGCTGCGATGGACGTGCAGTTCGACGTCGAATCCGGAGCCGAGGATGTTCTTGCCGAGGTAGCCGGCGGCCAGCGCTTCGTCAATCGCCCGCTCGACCCGCTGCGAGCAGTCTTCATAGGCGTAGCGCAGGAAGATATAGCCAACCGGCGTCTGCAGGGCATAGGCGGCGATCGCCATCCCTTCCACCAGCTGGTGCGGATCAGCCAGCAGCAGCTGGCGGTCCTTGTAGGTCCCCGGCTCCATCTCGTCGCCGTTGCAGACCAGGTACTTGTCGCCCGGCGCATCGGCGGGGAAGAACGACCACTTGATGCCGGTCGGGAAGCCGGCGCCGCCCCGGCCACGCAGCCCGGAACCCTTGACCAGCCCGCAGACCTCGGCCGGCGACATCTGCAGGGCGGCGCGCAACCCCTGGTAGCCGCCGTTCTTCTCGTACTCCGGCAGCAGCACCGTCTCGCCCGGGCGGCGATTCTTGAACAGAACCTGCGGGTGCGCGCTCATGGCTCCCCTCCGGACAGCTTCATTCGCTCTTGCTGCAGAATGGCGTCGATCTTCTCAGGGGTCAGATGGCCGTGGGTGGTCAGGCCGATCATCATCGCCGGGGCGTCGCCGCATGCACCGAGACAGCAGGTCGGCAGCAGGGTGAACAGGCCGTCGGCACTGGTCTCGCCGAGACTCACACCCAGGGTCTGCTGCAGATGCGCGGTGATCTGTTCGCCGCCGGTCGCCCAGCAGCAGATCGAATCACAGACGTGGATCACCCGCTTGCCCACCGGGCGGCGGAAGATCTTGTCGTAGAAGGTGGCGACCTCCTCCACCTCGACCGGCAGCACGCCGAGGGTCGCGGCGGTCAGCAGCACGCCGTCGTCGGGGACCCAGCCATGGTGCGCCTGGATCGCCCGCAGCAGATCGACGATCAGCTCGTGCGGATGGCCGATTGACACCGCTTTGGCGGCGAAGCTGTTGATCTGCTCTTGTGGTAAAAGTTTGCTCATTGTTCCTGTTTTTCTCTCGCTGCGCGCCCCGCGCTTCGCATTTCCCGCGCTACCTGTCCAAATCTGCCAGGATAAAGTCGATCGCGCCGAGCACCATAATCAGGTCGGCCACCATCCAGCCCCTGGTCATCTTGGGAAAAACCTGCATGTGGGCGAAGCTCGGCGTGCGGATGCGCAGCC
>JBFIMV010000162.1:0-5953 GCA_041611575.1 Desulfuromonadales bacterium
GACGGCATGACCATCCTCCTGGTCGAACAGAACGCCAACCTCGCCCTGCACCTCGCCCATCGCGGCTACGTTCTCGACACCGGGAATATCGTCGCCTCGGGAACGAGTGCCGAACTGCTCGGCAATCCCGACGTCAAAAAAGCCTACCTCGGCGCCTGACCGCGCCCTCTCCCTGCAACTCAGACTCTTCCTTCCGACAGGCTTTGAACCTGCGCGTTTAAAGGGTTCCTTCCTTTATTTCAGCGTATTTCAGTAGTGTTTATTTTATTTAACTACACACGATTGATAAACTTATTATTATTTTTATACTTGACCATACAAGTATGTTTATGTATTTTGCTAAAAACATGACACGCAGAAGAATCAGTACGGAGCCGTAGTCAGCATGGAATCGACCCGCCGTAGCATCGCCAAAGCCGTCTCATACCGGATCATCGGCACCCTGACCACGACACTGGTGGTCTTTGTCGCCTTCGGCCGCATCGATCTGGCTGCCACCGTCGGCGTCGTCGATACCTTTTTGAAAATCTTCATCTATATCGCCCATGAACGCGCATGGAATCGCATTCCCTACGGTCGCGTGACGGATCAGCCCGAATACTACATCTAGCTCCCGTTCTTACACCCGGACGGTCACGCCGCAGTTTTCACAATCGAGAGGTGACGTGTCATGAATACCGCCCAAAACCTGCCCGATCTCCCGCGCATCACCCCCGGGACCTCGCCTGGAGAAATCTTCCGCATCGGAAGTCAGGCGGTGAACGGGTCGACGGCCCTTGCCTGTTCCTTCAGCATTGATGACGTCGTACTGATTGACCTGCTCCGCGAACACCTCGACCAGATCCGGGTCTTCGCCATCGACACCGGTCGCCTCAACGAGGAAACCTACGAAACCGCCGAGAGTGTCGCCGCTCGCTACGGAATGAAAATCGACTGGTATTTCCCGGCTGGAGAGGCCGTCGAAAGACTGGAACGGGAGAAGGGGCTCTTCTCTTTCCGCGAGAGCCTCGAAAACCGCAAAGAATGCTGTTTCATCCGCAAGGTCGAGCCGCTGCAGCGGGCGCTGCGGGGCGCTGCATCCTGGATTACCGGCATGCGCCGCGAGCAGAGCGACACGCGCGCGAACCTTGAGCCTCTCGAAATCGACACCGTCAACGGCAATCTGCTCAAGATCAACCCGCTCGCTTTCTGGTCAACCAAGCAGGTCCTGGACTACGCCCGCAAGCATCGCTTGCCGGTCAACCGGTTGCACCAGCAGGGCTATACATCGATCGGCTGCGCCCCCTGCACCCGGGCCGTGCCTGACGGCGACCACCCGCGCTCCGGTCGCTGGTGGTGGGAGAATGCGGAGCACCGGGAGTGCGGACTGCACAGACGATACCAACGAGGTGTGAGGTGTGAGGTGTGAGGTGTGAGGTGTGAGGTGTGAGGTGTGAGGTGTGAGGTGTGAGGTGTGAGGTGTGAGGTGTGAAAGTCTGGAGGAGTCCGTATCTGTACGTAAAGAGTTATTTTGACTGATCAGCATTTGTTCGTCCTGAAGAGGATCGTTCGCGCTTCGCGTTAGCGTCTGGCGTTCCCTGGAGACTGTAATGAAAATCAACATGACCCATCTGCGACAGCTTGAAGCCGAGAGCATTCACATCATGCGCGAGGTGGCGGCCGAGTTCGAGAACCCGGTGATGCTCTACTCGATCGGCAAGGATTCGGCGGTCATGCTGCGCCTGGCTCTCAAGGCCTTCTACCCTGCCAGACCGCCGTTCCCGCTGATGCACATCGATACCACCTGGAAGTTCCGCGAGATGATCGCTTTTCGCGACCAGATGGCGCGCGAGCACGGGCTGGAGTTGCTGATCCACGTCAACGAGGAGGGGGTCAGTCAGGGAATCTCCCCCTTCACTCACGGTTCTGCGTTGCACACCGACATCATGAAGACCGAGGGGCTGAAGCAGGCGCTCGGCAAATACAAGTTCGACGCGGCTTTCGGCGGAGCGCGACGCGACGAGGAGAAGTCGCGCGCCAAGGAGCGGATCTTTTCCTTCCGCACGACCAGTCATCGCTGGGAGCCGAAGAGTCAGCGGCCTGAACTGTGGAACCTCTACAACGCCCGGGTCAAACCGGGGGAGAGCATCCGCGCCTTCCCGCTGTCGAACTGGACGGAGCTCGACATCTGGCAATACATCTACCTCGAGGAAATCCCGATCGTGCCACTTTACTACGCCGCGGTGCGACCGGTGGTCGAGCGTGACGGCATGCTGATCATGGTCGACGACGAGCGCATGGCGTTGCGGCCGGGCGAGCAGGTGGCAATGAAGTCGGTGCGTTTCCGCACCCTCGGCTGCTATCCGCTGACCGGAGCGGTCGAGTCAACGGCGGCGACCCTGCCTGAGATCATCCAGGAGATGCTCCTGACCCGTTCCTCGGAACGCCAGGGTCGGTTGATCGACCACGACCAGGCGGGATCCATGGAGAAAAAGAAGCAGGAAGGGTATTTCTAAGCTTGTTGAACGCTGCGCTGTTGAACCGTTGAACGGGCCTGCGGCCCTGTTGAATTGTTTCCTTCAGCAAGGCTTTCAAACGATTCAACGATTCAACGCGCACAGCGCAATGCAACGATTCAACTACGAAAGCTGTGATATGGCACACTCGTCCACACTGATCGAACAAGACATCCACGCCTACCTGAAGTCGCAGGAAGAGAAGTCCCTTCTCCGGTTCATCACCTGCGGCAGCGTCGACGACGGCAAGAGCACACTGATCGGCCGGCTGCTGTGGGACTCGAAACTGATCTTCGAGGATCAGCTGGCGGCGTTGGCGGCGGACAGCAAGCGAGTCGGCACGCAGGGCGAAAACATCGACTACGCCCTGCTGCTCGACGGGCTGCAGGCGGAGCGTGAGCAGGGGATCACCATCGACGTGGCGTATCGCTTCTTTTCGACGGAGAAGCGCAAGTTCATCGTCGCCGACACGCCGGGTCACGAGCAGTACACGCGCAACATGGTGACCGGGGCATCGACGGCGCAGGTTGCGGTGATCCTGGTTGATGCGCGCAAGGGGATTCTGACACAGACGCGACGCCACAGCTTCCTCGTCTCGCTGGTCGGCATCCGCCAGGTGGTGCTGGCGATCAACAAGATGGACCTGGTCGACTACAGCGCCTCACGATTTCACACAATCCGCGAGGAGTACGAGGCGTTCGCCGCCCGGCTCGGCTTCGAGGCGATCACGGCGATCCCGCTTTCGGCGCTCGCGGGCGACAACCTGCTCGAACCCAGTGGGAACACACCATGGTACAACGGACCGACCCTCATGGCGCACCTCGAGACGGTGCAAGTGGGGAACACCGCGCTGGAGCAACCGTTCCGCATGCCGGTGCAGTGGGTCAACCGGCCGAACCTCGATTTCCGCGGCTTTTGCGGCACCGTCGCTTCGGGGCGGGTCCGTCCAGGGGACGCGGTCCTCGTCACCTCTTCAGGACAGACCAGCAAAGTGGCGCGCATCGTCACCATGGACGGCGACCTCGAAGAGGCGGGCGCCGGTCAGGCCGTGACCCTGACGCTGGCCGACGAAATCGACATCAGCCGGGGCGACCTGCTGGCCGACCCTCAGGCGCACCCGGCACACGCTGATCAGTTCGAGGCGAAAGTAGTCTGGTTGCACGATGAGCCGCTGCTGCCGGGGCGCAGCTACCTGCTCAAGACAGGGGCCTCAACGGTTCCGGCGCAGGTAACCGACCTGAAGCACAAGGTGAACGTCAACACCCTGGAGCATACCGCCGGCAAGACCCTCGGACTCAACGAGATCGGCGTGTGCAACCTCTCGCTGGGCAAGGCGCTCTCCTTCGACCCTTATAAGCAGAACCGCACCACCGGCAGCTTTATCCTCATCGACCGCATGTCCAACGCCACGGTCGGCGCCGGCATGGTCGATTTCACCCGGCAAAGAGCCATCGGCCACTGGCCTGCTCTTGATCTCGACAAACAGGCTCGCGCCCTTCTCAAAGGACAAGCGCCCAAGATCATTCTGTTCACGGGTCGTCCCGGTGCGGGCAAATCTACTATCGCCAACCTGGTGGAAAAGAAGTTATACTCCCACGGCAGGCACACTTATGTGCTGGACGGCGACACTGTACGGCTCGGTCTCAACCGCGATCTCGGCTACGAAGCTGCCGACCAGGTAGAACATGTTCGCCGGATCACCGAGGTGGCCAGAATACTCGCTGAATCGGGCCTGATCGTCCTGGTACCGATCATCGCGCCTTTCCGTAATGAACGTCGTGCGGCACGCGAACTTTTCACCCCGGATGAATTCGTGGAAATTTTCGTCGATACGCCTCAATCGATCTGCGAAGCAAGAGAACCGGAGCTGTATCGTCGTGTGCGGGCAGGCGAGTTCGGTTCCGTCATCGGCATTGATGAGAGCTACGAGGTGCCTGAAATGGCTGATATCCGGGTTGACGGCTCTGCTGGTCCGGCCGAAGACATCGCGGAACGGATTGTTGACGAATTGTTCGGCGGCGGCCTGCTCGATGCCGAGAAGCTGATCGGGGCAGGAATATGAACGCGACCATCGACTACCAGAAACTGCGCCTCGACGGACTTTACCAGCAGGATGCCGAAGGCAACCTGATGCTGCGCGTCAAGGCGCCTGCCGGCGTTCTGTCGAGCACCCAGGCGGAAACGCTTTGCGACATAGCCGAACGCTTCACCAACGGCATGCTGCACCTGACCTGCCGCGGCAGTATCGAACTGCACTGGCTGCAGCATGAGCAGCTGCCGGAAGTTTTTCGTCGTCTCGCCGCTGTCGGCCTGAGCAGCCGGGGGGCATGCGGGGGGGCGGTGCGCGGCATCTCCTGCAGCACGACCTTCAGCCCCGGCTTCGGCATCACCCAGACCGTGGCCCGGCGGATCAACCGCCACTTTGCCGGCAATCCCTGCTTCGAGGGCCTGCCGAAGAAGTTCAAGGTCGGCGTTGACGCCGGCTACGAGTCGTCACGCCACCTGATCCAGGATGTTGGCATCGTCCTCGTTGGTGCCGACAACGGCCAACCTCGCTTCGATGTCTGGTGCGCCGGCGGACTGGGTCGCGCCCCGCAGGCCGGGTTCCTGCTGGAAGAAGCGGTCGAGGAAGCGCGCCTGATCCCCTTGATCGCGTCGATCGTCCAGGTCTATCGTGACAACACCCCGCCGCCGCAGCGTCTCAAGGCCCTGGTCAACCAGGTTGGCCGGGAGGAACTCCGCAGAATGATCCAGGCACAACTGGAATGTCAGCCTCATGCGGTCGTCCAGCAGACCGTCGACGGTCCGCTCACGGCAACCGGCGGCGAACTGCTCGAGGTGCCGATCTTCGCCGGAGAACTTTCGAGTTCAGCCATGCGCTCAATCGCTTTGATCGCCCGTCAGGTCGCGGACGGGTTCCTGGTGGTGACCGCCGACCAGAACATCGTCCTGCATCTCCTCCCCGGACAGGCCCCGGCAGAGGTGCGGAGCACCCTGGAAAAGCTGGGATGCTTCAGCGACCCGGCGGCTGACGTGATCTTCCGCGCCTGCCCCGGCAACCACGAATGCCGCATGGGACTGTGCGCGACCCGCGATATCGCCCGCATGACGATTACCGTCATGAACGCACCGGGTCGTCAGCTCACCTGGGCCATCTCCGGCTGCCAGAACAGCTGCTCCCAGCCTCAACTGGCCCAGTATGGCATCCGCTGCAACAAACTGGTCAAGGAAGCGGACGGCCGGCGTACGCCACGCTTCGAACTCCTGCAAAGAATAGATGCTGCCGGTCTCGGCGAAAAAATTCATGAAAATTTGACCCTTGAACAGCTGCAGAAAATTGTGAATCGATTAGACTGGTAAAGATTGCGAAACACCAACCGACAAAGGAGATCAACATGAGCCAGATATTCAACGACAACTCGCTGTCCATCGGCCGCACGCCGCTGGTTCGACTCAAC
>JBFIMV010000163.1:0-5923 GCA_041611575.1 Desulfuromonadales bacterium
CGTAGGCGCCGCCCTTCTCGCGGATCTCGCGGTGGAGGAAGTCGGCACGCAGCAGCTTGGCGAGCACCATCAGCGCCGGCGCGTCCGGATGGGTGTAGGGGACGGTGCGGAAGACGCGGGCGACATAGGCGACCGGCAGGTTCGATTGCCAGCCGAAGGCGCCCGCCTGCGGTTGGAACCCGCTCGCCCCGACGGTTTGCTGACCCTGGCCGGCGTGGAGGGCGGTGAGGAGTCCTTCCAGCGGCGTAACGATCCCTGCCTGGGCCGGTTCTTCTGCAGTGACTGCGACAGCGGCTGCCTCAGAGGTCAGGAGCTCCGCGGCGATGGCGTGGAACGACTGCGCCAGGGCGCTCAGCTCCTGATCGTCGAGCTGGCTCGCCTGCTGGATCGTCAGCACCTGGGTCATGCCGGCCCAGGTTTCACGCAGTCGCGCCACCGGGGTCAGCGCCGCTGCCGCCGCGCGTGCTGCGAAGGAGTGCCCGGCGCCGGGGATCGAGTTCTCCATGGCGGTCCGCACCTGGCCGATGACCGTCCGCAGGCGGCCGAGATCGCTGAAGTCGGGGGCCGTGAGCATGTCGCGCAGGATTGCGCAAAGCTCCGCCTGGTTGCGATCGAGGGCTTTGGCCTTGACCTCGACCATCGGCCGCATGCGGTCGAGGTCACGGGGGTCCTCCAGCAGGTTGGTGCCGACCCGGATGCCGCCGGTGGCGGCGGTGATGCGGCGGGACATGGCGAGGTAGTCGTGGCCGGCGGCGCCGATCTGCGGCAGCAGGGCGCAGAACAACGGCACCAGGGGCTGCAGTGACGCGCTCAGGCCGGAGGCGTCGAACTGCAGCGTCAGGTAGCTGATGCCGTTGGTCGGCTGGACAAAGCGGTGGGTCGGGCAGCCGGCGAGCGTTTCGCACTGGCCGGAAGTTTGTGGCTCCTCGCGGTCGATATCGGCCAGCTCCAGGATTGGCAGGCAGCTGGTGTCATCAGGGGTCTCCTGGTTGCGCTGCAGGTCGATCGCTGCCTGGCGGATGGCAGCTGCGGCGGCGTCGTCGAGCTGTTGGCGAACCCCTGCGAGCCGTGCGGCGAAGGCCTGCTCTTCGCGACGGGCATGGTCGGGGTCGGGGCGCAGCAGCAGCGTCACCCGGTGTGGATTGTCGAGCAGGTGGCGGCGGATCAGGTCGGGGAAGAACCCTGGGTCCGCTGCAGCGGCACGCAGGCGCTCCAGGGTCTCGCTGATGCGCAGCGCGCCGAGCGCGTCGTCGGCGTGCAGCCAGGGGCCGAAGAGGCGCATCATCAGGCCGAGGCCGTAGGGATACTGGTCGCCGGTGACTTCGCGGCTGGCGAATTCGTACTGGTGCAGGGCGGCGTCGATGCGCTCCTGCGGAAAGCCATCCCCGGCCACGCGCTCAAGGGTGACGAGGATCAGCTCCTCGATGGCCGCAAGCTGCTCCGGGTCTGTCCCCTGCAAGCCGGCGGCAAGGTAAGTGTCACGGTAGTCGTCGTGGTAGCCGGTCCCGGGACAGAGGTTGCGGCCGAGACCCGATTCGATCAACGCCTGGTAAAGCGGCGCCGCCGGGTTGCCGAGCAGCAGGTTGGCAAGGATCCCGGTCGCCGCGCGTTCGAAGGTGTCCTCGATCGGGCAGGTCAGCCAGGCCATTTGCACCATGCTGCGCCGCGCAGGATCATCACCGGCAGCGAGCGGGAAGGTCTGCTCATCGCGCTGCGGCGCTTGTCTGCGGCGTTCGAGCGGGATGGTGCTGTCAACATTTTGACGGGAGAAGCGGCCGAGGGCCAGCGTCTCGATGCGCTCAAGGTGCCCTTCGAGCGGCAGGTTGCCGTAGGTGTAGATCCAGCTGTTGCTCGGATGATAATAGCTGCGGTGGAATGCCCGCAGCTGCTCCCAGGTCAGGTCGGGGATGGCGAGCGGTTCGCCGCCTGAGTTCTGCCCGTAGCAGGTCGTCGGGAAGAGGGCCGCGTTGAGCCGCCGTCCGAGGAGGGAAGACGGGTCGGCCATGGCGCCCTTCATTTCATTGAAGACCACGCCCTTGATCATCAGGCTGTCGCGGTCCTCCGGGTCGGCGAAGTCGAGGCGATGGCCCTCCTGGCAGAAATCGAGTTCGCGCAGCAGGGGAAAATACGCCGCGTCCAGGTAGATCCCCATCAGGTTGTAGAAGTCCTTGCGGTTCATGCTCGCCACGGGGTAGAGGGTCCAGTCGGCCGCCGTCATGGCATTCATGAAGGTGTTCAGGCTGCGCTTGAGCATGTTGAAGAAGGGGTCGCGCACCGGGTATTTCTGTGAGCCGCACAGCACGGTATGCTCGAGGATGTGGGCGACGCCGGTCGAATCGGGCGGCGGCGTGCGGAAGCCGATGGCGAAGACGTTGTTCGGATCGTCACAGGCGAGATGCAGCAGGCGTGCCCCGGTCGCTTCGTGGCTCAGGGTGATGGCCGTCAGGTTGAGTTCCGGGCAGAATTGCTGCTGTCCGACAAGGAAACTGCCGAGACGTGTGCCCGGCAGGGGGAACTCGCGTTGCATTTATTTCTCCATTTCATGCTGCAGGTTGCCATTCCATTCTAACGCACCGACGGCTGATTCCCAGTGCCCCGGTAAAGAAAACGGCCCCGCCGTTCAGGGCGGGGCCGGATAATGCCATAGAAATTGGAAATGCGCCACTCAGATTTTGACCAGCACCCTGCCGCGCAACTGCCCTTTCAGGATCGACTGGATTGCATCTTCCAGCTTTTGGAGGGGGATCTCTTCGGCCAGCGCCTCGAGATCGACCTTCCATGCCCCGGCCAATTGCTTCCACACGGCGAGCCGCAACGCGCGCGGACACTGCACCGAATCAATGCCGAGCAGGCTGACGCCGCGCAGGATGAAGGGGAAGACGTTGACCGGCAGCTCGGGCGAGCCGACCAGGCCGCAGCAGGTGACGGTGCCGCCGTAGCGGGTCGACTTGAGTACGGCGGCCAGCATCGGGCCGCCGACCACGTCGACCGCGCCGGCCCAGCGTTCCTTCATCATCGGCCGATCGGACGTTTCCATGAGCGCCTCGCGGGTGATGACATCGCTGGCGCCGAGCTGCTTGAGAAACCCGGCCTGTTCGGCCTTGCCAGTGACGGCGACGACCCGGTAGCCGGCCTTCGCCAGGATGGCGACCGCGACCGAACCGACGCCGCCGGTGGCGCCGGTGACCAGGATTTCGCCGGCCTCCGGTTTAACCCGCTCCGCCAGGGCGTGGACGCTCATGCCGGCAGTGAAGCCGGCGGTGCCGAGGATCATGCTCTCGCGCAGGCTCAGGCCGGCGGGGAGGGCGATGGCCCATTCGGCGGGAATGCGGATGTATTCGCCGTAGCCGCCGGGTGTGTTCATGCCGAGGTCCCAGCCGGTGACCACGACCTGGTCGCCGGGCTTGAAGGTGCCGCTGGCATCCTCGACGACGACGCCTGCGGCGTCGATCCCCGGGGTGTGCGGGAAGTTCCTGGTGACGCCGCGATTGCCGGTGGCCGACAGGGCGTCCTTGTAGTTGAGCGAGGAATACTGCACCTTGATCAGCAGGGGACCCTCCGGCAGGTCGCCGATCGACCGCGTGCCGATGCTGCGGGTGAAGGTTTTTGCCGGCTGTTCCTCGACGATCATGGCTTTGAATTCTTGACTCATGGGGAGTTTCCTTCCGTGTCCTGCAAGCATTGAATTGTCTGCGGGCGAAAAATTAACCGTATTCAGCAAGGCGTTCATGTTAACCATACCGCCGGTTTGACTCAAGCATCATTTGGGAGGATTTTATTGTATCGAACCGATACGTGTTGTTCAACAAGGGCTTTCACAAGGGATTCTGACGGCGAAACGGCCAGTTCGACGAATTCGTTGTCGGTTTTTCTTTTCATGCAATGGCCGAACTGATAAGATTTGCCGACTATGCCTGCAATGACCAGGGGGTGGGGGCCCCGCACCGCATGCTGATCCGCAAACCGCTCTCCGTCCAGCAGAAGATGACCGCGATCATCTTCCTGGTCAGTATGCTCGTTCTGCTGCTGACATCGGCCCAGTTCGCTTTCCTGGGGCTCAAGCGCATCAAGGATGAGGCGCGTTCCGATGTCCAATCCCTCGTCAACCTGATTGCCGCCAACGCCCGGTTCTCCCTGACCATCAACGACACGAACGCCGCGTCCGCCATCCTGGGGTCTCTCGAGGCGCGCCACGAGGTGGTCTCGGCTTACCTCCTCCGCCCGAATGGCGTGACCCTCGCCAGCTACTCGCGTTCGCGCAGCAACAATTCACGCATGGCCAGCGAGAATCACCTCGCCTTGCTTGAGCTCGAATCCGGGCAGATTGAGAACGGCTTGCGACATGGTGTTGCCCAGCTCTGGGAAGAAAACGACCAGTTCGCCAGCTTCATGCCGATTCATTTCGAAGGCGCCCACGCCGGCTACCTTTATCTCAGTTACGAACTCGGCAGCCTGCGCGCGGAGCGGCTCTACCTGCTGCTCGGCTGGCTGTTGTCGATGGGGATCGCGGTTGTCGCAACCTATATTCTCAGTGCCCGCCTGCAGCGAAGAATCTCCGGCCCGATCGAGCAGCTTGCTGCGCAGATGGAGGAAATCTCCCGGGAAAAACGTCTCCATGGCTTCATCCCCAAAGACTCCCGGGACGAGTTCGATCTGCTCTTCCAGGGGTTCGACGAAATGATGAAGGCGCTGATAGAGCGCGACCGGATGCTGGAAAATCACCGTCGCAACCTCGAAAAAGAAGTGTCGGCCCGGACCCGCGACCTCCACGCCGCCAAGGAGCACGCCGAGCAGGCCACCCTGGCCAAGACGCGCTTCCTCGCCAACATGAGTCATGAAATCCGCACGCCGATGATCGGGGTGCTGGGCATGGCCGAACTGCTGCGGTCGAGACCTCTGCGGCGCGAAGATCACCAGATGGTCGAGACGATCCACCGTTCCGGAGAAGCCTTGCTGGCGATCATCAACGATATCCTCGACGTTTCGAAGATCGAGTCCGGTCGCCTGGAGCTTGAACGGCAGCCCTTCGATCTGTCACGACTCGGCCGGGATGTGGTCGAATTGCTCGAGGCCAATGCCCGGGCGAAGGGGGTCGGGCTGGAGTTGGCCGTCAGTGACGATATGCCCATCGTCCTGGGTGATGCCGGCCGCATCCGGCAGATCCTGCTGAACCTGGTCTCCAACGCGGTCAAGTTCACCGAGCAGGGCAAGGTGAGCGTCTCCCTGTCGGTCACCCGCAACGATCCGGCAGGCGAATGTGATGTCGTGATCATGGTGCGCGACACCGGGATCGGCATCTCGGCGGAAGCCCGGGAAAGGATCTTCGAGGCCTTTGGCCAGGCCGACAGCAGCACCACGCGCCGCTACGGAGGCACCGGGCTGGGCTTGGCGATCGTCCGCGAGCTGGTGCGCCTGATGGACGGTGCCCTCGACCTCGAGAGCGCTCCCGGGCAGGGGAGCGTCTTTACCATTTGCCTGCGACTGCCTGCGGCCGGCTTGATCGGTGCCCCCCTGCCTGTCTTGCCGGAAGAGTCTCTGGAAGCCACTGAGACCGCCAGCGATAAGCCCGGGTTCGAGATTGTCAATGCCCCGTGTGCTTCATCGGGCGGCAAACGGATACTGATCGTCGAGGACAATGCGACCACCCAGGAACTCCTCGTCATCCTGTTGCGTCAGATGGGCTGTGAAACCGCCATCGTCGAAGATGGCCAGGCCGCGCTTGATTACCTGGCAGAGCAATCCGTTGACCTGATCCTGATGGATTGCCAGATGCCGCAGATGGACGGTTTTGAAGCGACATCGACTTTGCGGGCCCGGGGGCTGACGACGCCGATCATTGCCTTGACCGCCCACGCCGGCATGGAAGATGAGCGCCGCTGCCTGGAGGCCGGCATGGACGACTTCCTGTGCAAGCCGTTTCGCC
>JBFIMV010000164.1:0-5923 GCA_041611575.1 Desulfuromonadales bacterium
CAGGCGGCGCTCCTCGACCATCCAGCGGCTTGCCTCGGCGGCGTGGCCGGCGACCTCGCTCTGCAGGGCGCGCTTGCCGTAGAACGGCAGCATCTGGCTGATGCCGATCACCTTCGAGGTCATGTTCTCCCGGTCGAAGGCGAACGGGTCGCGCACCAGGAGGCTCTGGGCGCGCAGCATGATCATCGGGTCCTCGAGGCTGCCGGCCTGCCTGGCGTTATGCAGCATGGCATCCCAACGGGCCTGGCTTGCCTTGATCTCGGGGTTGTTCGCCAGGGCCTCGGCAACCAGCTCATCGAGCGTCGCCTGGGCGAAGACCGGGCTGACGACTGCGAGAACAGGCAGGAAAAAGGCTGCGAACAGTAATGATCTTGATAATTTGGACAACGGATTCATCGATCAATCCTTCTGGGCAAAGTTGCATGTCAAATAAGCACGGTCCGTGCCACATGCATAACTATCTTATATTACGACAATATTCAGAAAATAAAAGAGAGAGCCGCCGCGAAAGTGGAGAATATTCTCCAGTGGCGTGCAGACTATTGCACGTCGAGACAAGAGAGCTGTCGGTTGGTTAGCAGGCGCAGGGATTCACCGGGAACGGATCAGGCACCAGGTCAATCGAGAAGGACTTCATGCCTCTGGCTGCCAACCCGGAAGATAATCCGGTCAACCAGGATCTTCTCGACTATGGCGCCTTCAATCTTGGTCCCTTCCATGACGGGGAGATCATTGACGACGGCCATGCTGTCACTGTTGTTTTCCTGGAAGAAGATATCGGAGACCCTGAGATTGAGTTGCGGGAGCGGCACGGCGGGCGCCGGCCCGGGCTTGGGCAGAGGCACACTTTTCGCGGTTTGAACATCGCCGGCCACAGCGGCCGGTGTCCGCCTGACGTCGGCCTTCCTTGCGGGAGCGACCGGCGCACCCTGGTGTCTTTCCGGAGGAAGCACTTCGGTCTGCACCTGGGAGTCGCCTGCCGTAGCCTGGACTGAAGATGCAACTGGCAGAACCGCTTCCCGAGACGCAGCGGGCGATGACGGCGCCTGGGGCTGCGAACCATGGGCAGATACCGGCTGGGAAGGCGGCCCGGGGTCCTGGACCGGAATCGCCTTGCCAGTAGAAGGGACTGCCGTGGCAGTTGCCGGCACGGGAGCGATTTGTTCAGGGGCTTTCGACCAGACGATGAAGGATGCGACGAGCAAGGCACCGAGAACCGCGCCGGCAGCCAGCGGCAGCCAGGGGCGCGCAGGGGCAGCTGTCGCTTCCTGGGTGCTTGACAGGTCCGGGCCCGCTGCATCGGCCGAGTGCTTCTCGGCATCCAGTTTTTTCAAGGCTTTGAGAATCGAACTCATCGCAAGCTCCTCAACTCAGGCGCGGCATGGCGTAGGCTCCTGCCGTTTGATAGAGAATCGCCAGGGTGCGCGGCCCGACCAGGCCGTCGACCACCAGTCCGTGAGTGCGTTGGAAGTCCTTGACGCATTTAATGCTCGCGGCATCATAGCGTCCGCTGGTCGGCACGTCCTTGCAACCGGCGAGGCCGAGCAGGAATTGCAGCCTGCGGACATTCTCCCCCGCAACCCCCGGAACCGCCACGTAACCGATCGAGGCGAAGTCGATCCAGGGGACGACAGCAACCTGGATTCCCAGCGCATCAATCTCCGCCGAAGACAGCTCGTCCCGACCGGAGCGGGCCGGCGCGATCTTCCAGTTGCCTGACTCCAACTTGCCGAGAACGGCGAGATATCCTCCACCCTGCTCTTCCCTGATGGGCAGCAACATCGGCAGGTTAAGTAATCGCAGGTCGCTGAAAGCGCCCTGCAGGCGCACCAGCTCGAAACCCCGTGCGGTGAACTCCTTGTCAATGTCTAAACCGTCTGCCCTGGTTTCACGGGGCAGCAGGGGTTTGTCCCAGAGCGCCAACATGGCATTGCAGCTGGCGATCAGCGGGTGCAGGCTTTCCTTGACGGGGGCCGGTGCTTGAGCGGGGGCCGCCTTTGGCGCCGGTACCGGCACCGGCGTTTCGGCGACCACGGGCTTATCAGTGGCTATTTCCAGGAGGCGCGAACGATAGAGGCCGGCGATCAGCACCAGCACGAGGACAGCTATGACCGGCAGGACCCAGCGGGGCAGGCTGGCGCGTTTTTCACCCTCGCCCATGCCCGCAAGTTCACGTATGGCCTGCCTCACATCGCGCGGGGTCACAACGCTGCGTTCTTCGGTGAAAGCCGTCAGCAGGGCGCGATCACAGACCAGGTTGACCTTGCGCGGCACCCCGCCGGAGGCTCGATACACCTCGCTGATCGCGGCCGGCGAAAAAACGTTGCCGTCGGGACGGCCGGCGATTTTCAGCCGGTGCAGGATGTAGGCCCGGGTCTCCTCACGGTTGAGGGGGCGCAACTGGTAACGCACGGCTATCCGTTGACTGAGCTGCCGCAGGCTGTAATCGCTGAGATGATGGCGCAGCTCAGGTTGTCCGACCAGGATCACCTGGATCAATTTGTCGTCAGCGGTCTCGAGGTTTGACAGGAGACGTATCTGTTCGAGGACTTCGCCTGAGAGGTTCTGTGCTTCGTCAATCACCAGGATCGGTGTTCTGCCCGCCTGGTTCTCGGCGAGGAGGAAACTGTTCAAGGCGTGAACCAGCTCGGAGCTGCTCCCGCCGTCTTCGGCGACACCGAATTCCCGATTGATGTTCCGCAGCAACTCGAAGGCGGTCAGTTTCGGGTTGAAGATAAAGGCAACCCGGTATTTTGACTCGTCGAGATTGACCAGCAGGGTCCTGAGTATCGTCGTCTTGCCGGTGCCGACCTCACCGGTCACTTCGACAAAGCCGGCGCGGTTTTCGATACCGTAAACCAGGTGGGCGTAGACCTCGTTATGCGTCTTGCTGAGATAGAGGTAACGAGGATTCGGTGTTAAAGAAAAAGGTTTTTCCTTGAGTGCAAAAAAAGATTCATACATTGCCGGATTGTCCCTCGCAAAGGCCGATAAGAGCGTCAAGCTGAAAATGTGTATTTATTTCCACAGAATGTGCAGTATTGCAAGCTTTTCCTCCATGACCTCATCGAACCAAAAGGAGGACTTATCTTCGGATTGAGTTATGGTATGCTATGCAAATTGGAAACGAAAATGAATTTGAGGTGAATGCATGGTTGACTGGAGACGTTACACGGAAATAGCGCGTATCGCCTATTTCTCGATGGAGATAGGCCTCACCAACGAGATCCCCACCTACAGCGGAGGTCTCGGCGTGTTGGCCGGAGACACGATTAAAAGCGCGGCCGATCTCAAGCTGCCGCTGGTTGCCGTCACCCTCATCAGTCGCAAGGGCTATTTTCAGCAATCCTTCAGCCAGGAAGGCTGGCAGCAGGAAAGTGCCTGCGAATGGCGACCGGAAGACATGCTCGAGCTGCTGCCGGGAAAAACACTCGTGACCATCGAGAACCGGGATGTCAAGGTCCAGGCCTGGCTCTTCCGGGTCAAGAGTCCGACCGGCGGCGAAATTCCGGTCCTTTTTCTCGACACCGACATCCCTGGAAACCTCCCGGAAGACCGCACAATCACTGACCAGCTTTACGGCGGCGACAAAGCCTATCGCCTGAAACAGGAGATCGTTCTCGGCATCGGTGGCGCACGCCTGCTGCAGACACTCGGCTTCCAGGTGCGCAAATATCACCTGAACGAGGGGCATGCCAGCCTGCTGACACTCGAGCTTCTCAATCTCCATCGCCGTCCGGTTGAGGACACCTGGGACGAGCGTGCCTCATGGGACACGCGTCGCGTCCAGGAAAAATGTGTCTTTACGACCCATACACCGGTCGAAGCCGGCCATGACCGCTTTCCCTACGAGCTGGTCAACCGCATCATGGGTGATGTCATACCGCTCGACCTGCTCAAGGAGCTGGGCGGCCGGGAAGAGCTCAACATGACAATGCTGGCACTGAACCTCTCGCACTTTGTCAACGGCGTCGCCAAGAAGCACGGCGAGGTGTCGCAATCCCTTTTCCCGGGCTTCAAGATTCACGCCATCACCAACGGCATTCATCCCTTCACCTGGGCATCCCCCTACATGATGACCCTGTTCGACAAGTATCTCCCAGGATGGGCGAATGAGCCCGAGCTGCTGGTGTGGATCGACAACATCCCGGACAAGGAGCTGCTGGAGGCCCACGCCGGCGCCAAGGCTTACCTGCTGCAGTACATCGAGGAAACCACCGGCATGGCCTTCGACCCCAAGATCCTCACCGTCGGCTTCGCCAGGCGCACGACGGCTTACAAACGCGCCAACATGATCTTCACCTCTCCCGAGAGGCTGCTGAAAATTGGCGGCGGCAAGCTGCAGCTGGTCTTCGGCGGCAAGGCCCACCCCAACGATCATTTCGGCAAGCAGATGATCCAGCAGATCAAGCAGCAGGCGCAGGCGTTCGGGGGTGACCTGAAAATCGTCTACCTGGAAAATTACAACATGGACCTCGCAAGCCGGCTCATTCCGGGGGTCGATCTCTGGCTGAACAACCCGATGCGCCCGCTGGAGGCTTCCGGTACGAGCGGCATGAAAGCGGCGCTCAACGGCGTGCCGAACTTCAGCGTGCTCGATGGCTGGTGGATCGAGGGGCATATCGAAGGAGTGACCGGCTGGAGCATCGGTCCGCCGCCGACGGAGACGACCACGGCCGTCAATCATTCCGACGAGGATGTGGAGGACCTCTACGACAAGCTGGAGAAGGTGATCATTCCCCTGTATTACAACGACCCGGCCAGCTGGGTCCGGGTCATGAAAAACGCGATCGGCAAAAACGCCTACTACTTCAACACCCACGTCATGATGCGGCGCTACGTCACCGAGGCTTATCTGCGCTGAGAATGACATTGGCGATTTGACTGCGACGGCCCCGCCTGATCACTGTATCGGGCGGGGCCGTTGATCATGTATCCAGACCAGTCGGAACGCGATGTCCCGTCGGCATCAACTCCGCAGGTGGTCTTGTCTGCTGCTCAGTGAACCACTTGAGTCTCTGGCAGACGTCCTGGAATTCCCCGTTGCAATAGAGCTTTATGAAATCGTCCCAGTGTGGTTTGACACGATTTACGTACATCAGGACGAATGCGCAATCATCCAGAAACCGGCATTTCTCACTCATGTTGCCTTGACCTCTTTATTATATTCTTACATCCGAATATAGATATAAGCAATATACAAGCCAAGTCACACGAGAGATTACTTCGTGCCGGGTGTTTCGCAGGCGCCGCCCGCTTTCTTCCACGCGTCGAAACCGCCCTGTATGTGGCAGACCCTTGCAAGCCCCATCTGCTGGGCGATATCCGCAGCCAGGGCCGAGCGCCAGCCGAGATTGCAGTAGAAGATAAACCGGCGATCCTCGGCAAAGACCTTCTTGTGATAGGGACTTGCCGGATCGATCCAGAACTCCAGGAAGCCGCGCGGCGCATGAAAGGCCCCGGGTATCTTCCCTTCCCTCTGCAGTTCACGCACATCGCGCAGATCGACAAAAAGAGCGTCCTTGTCCTCCAGGGAACGCAACGCCTCTTCTATGCCAATGGTTACGATCCGGGACTCGGCCCGGGCGACAAGTTCTTTGAATCCGATGGCCTTGGTCATATGAACTCCGGGACAGCTGCAGGGTACGGTCGGCGCCCTCAATGCACAAAGGAAACGATCAGGGATGATGTTATCTTAACACAAGGCGCAATCAGGCACGTCAGGTTGCCTGCCTGCGCTTGCGGGCCGTCGCCAGAGCAATGCCCGAAGCGATGAGGCCGATGCCGACGGCATGGAAGGCACGGAAGACTTCATCGAGGAACAGCATCGCCATCACACTGCCAAAAACCGGCATGAGGTGGATGAACAGCCCGGCCCGGTTGGCACCGATCAGTTCGACACCGCGATTATAGCAGAGATAGG
>JBFIMV010000165.1:0-5907 GCA_041611575.1 Desulfuromonadales bacterium
CCCACGCCTCGGGCACCGCGTTTACCACCGGGTCCTGGCTGACCGGGATGTACAAGTTCGGTGCCGCCCGATACAAGGGCGACACCTATTACACCAATCAGGCCCCCAGCGGTGCCTTCCGCGGTTATGGCAACCCCCAGACCAACTTCGTTCTGGAGCAGATCGTCGACCGCGCTTGCGCGCAACTCAACATCGACCCGGTCGAATGGCGGAAAAAATGGCATAAGGGTGCGGGTGATGACGGCTGGTGCATCGGAGTCCCCTATTCGTCCTGTGCTCTCGACGAGTGTCTCGATCGCGGGGCCGAGGCGATCGGCTGGAAGGAGAAGCGCGCCAGATACGCCAACCAGACCGGCACCAAGCGCCGTGGCTTAGGCGTCGGCGTGATGAATCATACCAGCGGCGCCATGCCGATGCTGCTGGAGCACACAACCTGCACGGTCAAGATGAACGAGGACACGTCCGTGGTGATCACCCTGTCCTGTTCCGACCTGGGGCAGGGAGCGCACACGGTACTCAAGCAGATTGCCGCTGATACCCTCGGTATGCCGATGGACGAGATCCATATCCTGGTCAACATGGATGCGGCCGGCTTCGATATCGGTTCGCACGCCAGCCGGACGACCTATGTCGGCGGCGGCGCCGTTATCAAGGCCTGCGAGGACGTCAAGCGTCAGCTCATCGAGCGTGCGTCCCTCCGCCTGGGTATTCCGAAAGAGGAGTTGGAGATCATCGATCGGCGGGTCGTCTGCAAAAGCGATCCGGCAAAAGCACTCTCCGTCAAGGAAATCTGTCACTCGGGAGTTTACAACTTCACCAATCCGGCAACCGGAGAGACCAACGGGGTTCCCGGGCAGATCCAGGGATACGCCAGTCATTTCCCCAACCATAACTCGCCGCCCTTCGGCGCGTGCTTTGCCGAAGTCGAAGTCGATATCGAGACCGGAGAAGTCAAGGTGCTCGAATTGGTGATCGCCCACGATATCGGCCGGGCCATCAACCCCATGGCGGTCGAAGGTCAGCTGGAAGGCGGTGCTCACCAGGCGCTCGGCATGACCCTGACCGAGGACACCACCTACGATGCGGCGGGGCTGTGCCGCAACAACAGCTTTACCGACTACAAGATGTTCGGCCCGGTCGATATGCCCAAGATCCGGACCATTCTGGTGGAGCAGCCTGATCCTATCGCCCCCCTGGGCATGAAAAGCGTCGGCGAGGCGGGCCCGGTTAATCCGGTGGGAGCGACGGCCAACGCCATCTCCCATGCCCTGGGTATCATGTTCACCGAGGCACCGATCACCCCGGAGAAAATTCTCAAGGCTCTGAAAAAATAAGGGGTCGCATAACTGCATTGGAGGGGAGGCGACCGAGAAGGCGCCTCCCCTTATCCGTTGTTGGCGGTATGGGGCGAATGAGTTACTATCTGAAAAAAACTGACAACATGGTTAGCCAGATGATCGGACAGGAATAACGTATGTGGGATTGGATAGGTAAACTCGCCGAGTTGCACCGTCGCAATCAGATGGCTGTCCTGGTGACTGTCACGAAAACGACCGGTTCGACGCCCCGCAAGCAGGGAGCCAAAATGATCGTCCTGGCCGACGGTACGTTCCACGGGACGGTCGGCGGCGGGGTTCCGGAATACTACGCCCTGGAAGAGGCCATGGCCTGTCTGGAGCAAGCCCGTTCCAGGGTCACAGAGATACCGCTGCAACAGAAGGGCGAGTTCCCGGCCTGCGGCGGAACGATGGAGATGTATATGGAAGTTGTCAACAGCAATCCCACTCTCTATCTGTTCGGCGCCGGCCACATCGGCCAGAGCCTGTGCCAGATTCTTGAAGGAACTCCCTTCGTTGTCCACTTGATCGATGAGCGCGAGGAGTGGATCAACGCCCCCGGCCTGCCGACCGGGACGATCCGCCACCAGAGTCACTGGAGTGATTTCATCGCGCAGGCCAACTGGTGCGGCAAGCGCAGCTACGTGACCATCCTCACTTACAATGGAACTATCGATCAGCAGGTCCTCGAGGAGGTCCTTCCTCATCCCACCCGTTACCTTGGCATGATCGGCAGCAAGGTCAAATGGGGCCGGGTAGAAAAGAACCTCACGGACAAGGGCTTCGACCTCTCCGGCGTCCGCTGCCCTGTCGGCCATGACAATGGCGGCGACTCCCCGCGGGAGATCGCCATCAGCATCGCCAGCCAGCTCCTTTCGGTTTACCACGGTCGCGAGTGAGCTGATGGCCAAGGCGCTGATGGACCGCATCATCCTGATCAAGGGGGCGGGGGAGATGGCGACCGGCGTGGCCTGCCGACTCTACGGCGCCAACCTGCGGCGCATCTTGCTGCTGGAAACCGTCTCTCCCCTGGCAGTGCGCCGACATGTCTCCTTCTGCGAGGCCGTTCACGAAGGGGTCGCGATGGTGGAGGGTGTTATGGCGGTTCGAGTCTCGAATGAGGACGGAGTCCGACAGGCCTGGGATGCTGGGCGTGTCGCCGTGCAGGTCGATCCGCAGGCGGAGAGTGTCTCCCGGTTCGAGCCCGATGTTTACATCGATGCCACCCTCGCCAAAAGAAACCTCGGCACCTCAGTTACTGATGCGGCTCTGGTTATCGCCCTCGGTCCGGGATTCGAAGCCGGCAGGGACTGTCATGTCGTTATCGAGACCAACCGCGGACACGACCTCGGCCGCCTGCTGCGCTCGGGAAAGGCTGCGGAAAATACCGGGATTCCCGGTGACATCGGCGGCTACACCGGAGAGCGGGTACTGCGTGCGCCCGGCGAGGGCTTTTTCGCCACGGACAAACGGATCGGTGACGGTGTCCGCGCCGGCGAAGTCATCGGTCGGGTCGGCAACGCCGAGGTGCCGGCCACGATCGACGGTATCCTCCGCGGGCTCATTCGCCCCGGCTCCAGGGTGCGTAAAGGCCTCAAGATCGGAGATATCGATCCGCGGGGTGAGAGGGTCTACTGCGACACGATCTCGGAGAAGGCGCGCGCTATCGGCGGTGCCGTTCTCGAGGCGGTCCTGGCTGTCTACAACAAGTGAGCCCTGTCATGCCGACGATTGATAGCATCCTTCCGCTTGCCTCACGAGGCGTATTGAGCCTGACCGGAGGCGGCGGGAAAACGAGCTTCATGTTCCACCTCGCCCGGCTGCTGAACGCCGCCGGCAAGACGGTCCTGACCACGACCACCACCAAGATTTTCCACCCCACGGCCTCCCAGTCGGAAACAGTTCTGATCGATTGCGAACCGGCAGAAATCCTGAAGCAGGCAACCGGCTGCCTGGAACGGACCGGGCACGTCACCGCTGCAGCCGAGCGCATGGACTCTGCCGGCAAGCTCAAGGGCTTTGCTCCGGAGATGATCGGCTTTTTCGAGGATTCGGAGCTGTTCGACTGGATTCTCGTCGAAGCCGACGGGTCCGCCAGGCGTCCTCTCAAGGCCCCCGCCGAACATGAGCCGGTTATCCCCGGCAACAGCAACATCCATGTTGCCGTGGCGGGCCTTGAAGTTCTCGGCCGCCCCCTCACCGAAGAGCTGGTCTTTCGCGCCGAACTCGCCGGCGAGCGGATGGGACTGGCGGAGAGAGAGCTTATCACCGAGTTTGCCCTTGCCCGACTTATCGCCCACCCCCTGGGTCTTTTCAAGGGCGCCCCGTCTCGCGCTGAACGTTACATTTTCCTTAACAAGGCCGACGACCCTGCGCGCTGTGAGGCGGCAGGGCGGATTGCGACGCTCCTGCGGCAAAGCCCCCGTCCGGTGGCGGTGGCCGTGATCGTCGGCCAGGCGCTGGAATCGATTCGGGTCCATGCCTGTCATCCCTTGAGGAGCAAGCCATGAGCCGTGCCCCGAGGGTGGCGGGTATTGTCCTCGCGGCCGGCAGCAGTTCCCGCATGGGACGGCCGAAACAGCAGTTGCCGTTGCGGGGGAAAACCCTCCTGGAGTGTGTCGTCGACAGCTCCCTGGCCGCTCCCCTTTACAGGGTCGTCGTGGTCCTCGGCCACCATGCCGAAGAGATACGCCCCCTGCTCACAGGGCGTGATGTGGATGTCGTGCTCAATGCCGATTACGCGAGTGGTCAGAGTTCATCGATCCGGGCCGGACTGGATGCGGTCAGAAATGAGGTTGACGCGGTACTCTTTCTCCTCGGCGATCAGCCTCTGGTGACCGCGCAAACCATCCGTGCCCTGCTCGACGCCTACCAAAAACACCCGGGTCCCATTGTCCTGCCTCTCTTCGAGGGTCGACGGGGAAATCCGGTCCTCTTCGATCGCCAGACTTTCCCGCGCATCGATTCCCTTACCGGGGATACCGGAGCCAGGGTCCTTTTTCAGGAATATGCCGGCGAGATCGTCGAAGTTCCTCTTCTCGACCCTTCGATCCATTTCGATATCGACACCGAGCAGGACTACCGGATCCTCCGCAAGATGGAGTAAGATGCGAAACGTGATGACTGGCGGTTGCGTTCAGGAGAATCTGCCGATATCCGGCTGTCAGCGCACTCCTCTGCGAAACAGGCGCGAAAGGATTCCCGGTCCATGGTTAACCGCTGGCTGAACGCTCTGGTATTGTTGCTGCTCCTGTCGCTCTGCGCTTTGCCGGCGGGCGCCGCAAGTGTCCGGATTTCGGCCGCTTCCAGCCTGGCTGAAGCGATCGGTGAAATTTGCATCCGCTATGGCGCCGCGCATCCTGGTGTGACCCTGGTTCGCAACTTCGCCGCCTCGGGAACCCTGGCCAAGCAGATTGTCAGCGGCGCCCCGGCCGATCTTTTTGTCTCGGCCGATCCGAAGTGGATGGACTACCTGGTCGATCAGGGGCGGATTTCCAGGGACGAGGTCTCGGACCTGGTCACCAACGTCCTGGTAGTGGTCGGTCGCAAGGGGGTGCAGGTCGACTCCCTCGCCGCCATGACCAACTTGTCCCGTATCGCCATAGGCAGTCCGAAAAGCGTGCCCGCCGGCGGGTACGCCGAAAAGGCCCTGAGGGCTTCCGGAGTCTATGAACAGTTGCGGCAGAACAACCGGTTGGTGATGGCCAAGGATGTGCGCCAGGCGCTGATGTACGCAGAACGGGGAGAGGCGGAGGCCGCCTTCGTCTACCGGACCGATGCGCTTCTGGCCCGTGATGCGGTTATCCTGTACGTCGTGCCCCAGGAACTCTACCCGCGGGTCACCTATCCGGTCGGGCTGACCGTCGAGGGGAAGAACAATCAGGCGGCGAAGGACTTTTTCGCTTTCCTGAATTCGCAGGAAGCGGCCATGGTGCTGGAACGATACGGATTTGTCGTCGTGAAGAAGCCGATCCCACCCGGAAAGATGGAATAAATGCTTGAGTTCTCCCCCACCGATTACCAGGCAATGGCCCTTTCGGCCAAGGTGGCGATCACCGCGACTGTGATCTCGCTCCCCTTTGGTTACGCGGTGGCCTATGTGCTGGTTTTCAGCCGGCTGCGAGGCAAGGCGGTTTTGGACGGCATCGTCAACCTCCCCCTGGTCCTGCCGCCGGTGGTCGTCGGTTACCTGCTGCTGCTATTTCTCGGCGAGCGGGGCTGGGCAGGCGCCTTGCTCAGGGAGTGGGATATCCGCATCATCTTCACCTGGTGGGCTGCGGTGATCGCTTCTCTGGTGGTCGGATTCCCCCTGCTGGTGCGCTCTATCCGGATCGGCATGGAGGGGATCGATGAAAAACTGCTGCAGGCCTCCCGCACCCTCGGGGCGCCTTGGTACGACACCTTGGTGACGGTCATTCTGCCCCTTTCGGGGCGTTCGATCATGGCGGGTGCGACCCTGATGTTCGCCCGCAGCCTGGGCGAGTTCGGCGCCACCATCATCCTCGCCGGCAACATCCCGGGGGTGACCCAGACGATTCCCCTCGCGATCTACGATTACACCAACACTCCG
>JBFIMV010000166.1:0-5901 GCA_041611575.1 Desulfuromonadales bacterium
CAGCGGCGGGATCGACTTGCCGGGGTCTTTGCTGTGCAGGGCCTCGACGGGGATCTCTTCGGCGACCAGCAGCTTGAGCCAGTCGAGCAGCTCGGAGGTCGAAGGCTTCTTCTTCAGGCCGGGAACCTCGCGCATGCCGAAGAAGGTCTCCAGCGCCCCCTTGAGCAGCGTCTGCTTGATGCCGGGATAATGCACGTCGACGATCTGCGCCATGGTCTCGGCGTCGGGGAAGCGGATGTAGTGGAAGAAGCAGCGGCGCAGGAAGGCGTCGGGGAGCTCCTTCTCGTTGTTGCTGGTGATGATGATGATGGGGCGGTGGCGGGCGCTGACCAGGGTCTGCGTCTCGTAGACGTAGAACTCCATGCGGTCGAGTTCCTGCAGCAGGTCGTTGGGAAACTCGATGTCGGCTTTGTCGATCTCATCGATCAGCAGCACCGCCCGCTGCTCCGATTCGAAGGCCTCCCAGAGCTTCCCCTTGACGATGTAGTTGCCGATGTCGTGCACCCGCTCGTCACCGAGCTGCGAATCGCGCAGGCGCGAGACGGCGTCGTATTCGTACAGGCCCTGGCTGGCCTTGGTGGTCGACTTGACATGCCACTGGTAGAGCGGCATGTTCAGCGCCCGCGCCACCTCTTCGGCCAGCATCGTCTTGCCGGTCCCGGGCTCGCCCTTGATCAGCAAGGGGCGCCCGAGGGTGATGGCGGCATTCACCGCCAGGTTCAGGTCATCGGTCGCTACGTAGGAGTCGGTTCCGCTGAATCGCATGATCTCTCGTTTCTGAAAAAGCCTGTTCAAGGCACCGGAGGGTGTCGCTCAGAGGACGATCACGCCCGGGCCGGGCGGTTCGGCGTAAAGCTGCTCGACCAGGGCATGCCGCCGCTGCAGGGTCGCGCTCTGGTTGATGTAGCCTTTGTCGGTGATCTCATTGGCGTCGCTGTTCGGCGGCTCACTCATCAGCATGATGCGGGCGATGCGGGTGGACGACCCCTGCTGGCCGGCGTTGAACTGCGTCAACGCCCGGCGCAGGAAGCCTTCTACCTCGGGGTGCTGCAACAGCGCCTCCGGCGACAAATCTCCAGCATCCTGACACAGCTGCCGGCAGGCCGCAAGGTTCGGCCAGCCGAGGACGCCGACGGCGTCGCGGTCGTGGCCAGTCATGACGGCGAACTGCAGGACCGGCGCGGCGGCGGCCATCACCGCCGTGCGCAGCAGGCCCGAGCGGACCCAGGTGCCGCTCATCAGCTTGAAGTCCTCCGCCACCCGGCCGACGAAGGAGATGCCCTTGCCCGGGTCGTCAGGATCGACGAAGCGGCCGGCATCACCGATCAGGTAATAGCCGTCTTCGTCGAAGGCGGCGGCGGTCAGGTCGGGGCGCCGATAATAACCGGGTGTGACGTTTGGCCCCTTGACGCGCAGTTCATAGCTGTCGCCGTTCGGCAGCATCTTCATAGATACCCCCGGACAGGGCAGACCGATGACCCCGGCCCTTTCCAGGGGGAAGTGCGCGGCAGTGGCCAGGGGCGACGTCTCGGTCGACCCCCAGGAGGAGGTCATGATCACCTTCTTGCCGGTGGCCTGGATGGCGACTTTTTCCAGGCGTTCCCACAAGTCCTGGGGCAGGGCCGCCCCGGCATAGAAGATCAGCTGCAGGTCCTTGAAGAAGGTACGGCGCAGCTCCTCGTCCTGCTCGAGGTGCGGCAGCAGCATGGCGTAACCGACCGGCACGTTGAAGTAGATGGTCGGCGAGACCTCTCGCAGGTTCTTCACTGTCTGCTCCACCAGCCCGGGCGCCGGCTTGCCGCCGTCTATGTACAGGGTCCCGCCCCGGTTGAGGACCAGGTTGAAATTATGGTTGCCGCCGAAGGTGTGGTTCCAGGGGAGCCAGTCGACCAGCACCGGCGGCGTCTGCGCGGTGAACGGCCAGACCTGCGCCAGCATCTGCTGATTGGCACAGAGCATGCCGTGCGTGTTGATCACCCCCTTGGGCTGGCCGGTCGAACCCGAGGTGTAAAGGATCTTGGCGACGGTCTCTGCACCGACCCGCTCGAGGGAACGCTCGACCTCATCGGTCGCCCGCGTCGCCAGTAACGCGGCAAAAGGGGTCGTCGGCATATCCGGCAGCTCGCCCTGCCCGACCACCACCTCGACCCCGGCGAGGTCGAGGCTGGCCAGAGGCGCGGCGAAGGGCGCAGCATCGGCGACATAGATCATCCCCGGGCAGATCTCTTCGAAGATGAAACGCAGCTTGAGGTAGTCCTTGCTCAACAGCGAATAGGGGACCGAGACCGGCACCACCGGCACGCCGGCCAGGAAGCAGCCGAGCATCAGCAGGGCATGATCGATGGAATTCCCGGAGAGGATCATCACCGACCGATAGGGTCCGAAGCGCCTGTCGAGCAGCGCCTGGGCGATGGCGTCAGCCTGCCGGCCGACTTCCGCGTAGCTCAGCTGCCGCCATTGGCCCGAGGCCGTACGTTCCGCGAGGAAGGTCCGCTCCGGGGTCTGCCGCACCCAGTGGCGCAGCATCCGTCCGAGGTTCTGCTCAAAAGGTTCGAGCGGCATGGGCGAACTGAGCAGGTAACCTTTTTCCTGCGAGCCCTCGACCGACACACGGGCCGGAGCGAAGTCGAGTGCGGCGAATTCGACGGGGTTCATGCAGCACCTCCAGGTGGAATGAAACGGTCCAAGACCGGCAATTCAGAAAGGATAAAAACCCGCTTCGGTCGCCGCGTCGGCCAACAGCCTTTTTGCGGACAGCAGATCCTGCACGGGATAAGCGGCAAGGCGGGCGATGGCCTGCTGCAGGCCAACGAGTTCCGTTCCACTGACCGCATAGGCGGCGCAGCGGGCGGCAGCCGCCTGCACCTGGGTACGCTGCGCGAACGCCGCGCTGCGTGCCACCGCCAGCAGCAAGCCCTTTTTTCGTTCGCTGGCATCGGCCCATCCCCGGGCCGCCCTCAGGAGGGCGCTCTCCATGGCAAACAGGCTGATGACCATATCCCCCAGCGCCAGAAGGACCTCCTGCTCATCCTGCTGCCGTTCGACGGTCCCCAGGAGAAGGAAGAAGAGCTGTTTCAGTCCGGCCAGCAGCGCGTATTCGTCGACGAAAGAGGCGCTCGCCGCGAGGTCCGCGGGCGGTTTCCCCGGAAGATCTTCCTGCACGGCGCGCACCCGGGACCAGAGGTCAGGCCCGCCGTTCAGGGCACGGCGCAGCAGCAGCGTGGGAATCAGCATGCGGTTGATCTCGTTGGTCCCCTCGAAGATCCGGTTGACCCGCTCATCCCGGTAATAGCGCTCGACCGGATATTCGGCGATGTAGCCGTAGCCGCCGTGGATCTGTACCGCCTCGTCGACGATCAGGGCCAGGGCGTTGCTGCAGAAGACCTTGGCGATGGCGCACTCTCCGGCGTATTCCTCGATCGCTTTCTGATAGCGCTCATAATAGTCGTCGCCTCCCCGTTCGATGGCAGCAAGCCGTTCATCGAGCATGCCGGCGACCCGGTAGACGAGCGCTTCGGCTGTGAACAATGCCGCGCTCATATCGGCAAGCTTCTCGCGGATGGCGCCGAAATTTGCCAGCGGCTGACCGAACTGCTTGCGCTCCGCAGCATAACCTGCGGCTTCGGCAAACGCCCCCTTGGCCGCGCCGACCACCGTCGCCGCCAGCTTCAGCCGACCGATATTGAGGACATTAAAGGCGATCTTGTGCCCTTTGCCAGCTTCACCGAGCAGATTCTCCTTCGGCACGCGGACGTTCTCCAGCACCACCTGGGCGGTTGACGTTCCCTTGAGCCCCATCTTCTTCTCTTCGTTGCCGACGGAAAGACCGGCCATCCCTTTTTCGACCAGAAATGCGGAGAAGTGTTTGCCATCGATCTTGGCGAAGACGGTGAACAGGTCGGCGAAGGCGGCGTTGGTGATGAACTGCTTGACGCCGTTGAGAATGTAGCCGGTCCCGTCGGCCGAGAGGGTCGCCGTGGTGCGGGCGCTCAAAGGGTCGCTGCCGCAGTCCGGTTCCGTCAGGCAGTAGGCGCCGACCCACTCGCCGCTGGTGAGCTTTTCAAGATACTTGCGCTTCTGTTCCGCCGTGCCGTAGTAGACCAGCGGCAGTGAACCGATGCCGGTCTGGCCGCTCGAAGTGATGGCAAAAGAGCCGGTCGGGCCGATCTTTTCCGCCACCAGCATGCTGGTCACCTTGTCGAGTTCGAGGCCGCCGTGTTCCTCGGGGATATCGACCAGGAACAAACCGAGTTCGGCGCACCGCCGCAACTTTTCGACCACCAGGTCGAAATCCTGCCCCTCCATGAGCGCCAGGCAAGGCAATATTTCGTTCTTGACGAAGGCTTCAGTCGTGGCTGCGATCTGCCGCTGCTCGGGGGAGAAATTCTCAGGAGTGAAGAGGTTGACACCTGCCGCATCGTTTAGCAGGAATTCTCCGCCCTTCGCCATTTGATTGTTCGTCATACGATGGCCTTCCCTTCCGCGGAGAGGGTGAGTGTCCGCCATGCCGTCCTGCGGCTCAAACAATCATGACCGGACATTTGACCTGGCGGATCACGAAGTTGGCGACCTGACCGAAAAGAAAGTTTCGCAAATCACTTTCAGGCTTTTTGCCGATGACCAGCAGGTCGTATGCGCCGCTGTCGGCAAGCGCGCAAATGGTTTCAAGCGCGGCGCCTTCCTTGACGAGGACCTCGGCCTGGATGCCGGCCTTGGCGAAGACCTCCAGTTGGCCCGAGATAAACTGTCTCGCCTCTGCCCTGGCCTGCTCCTCGATCTCTTCAAAGGTCTTTTGCGCAAAGCCCCGGTAGGAGATTCTGCTGAAATCCAGAACATGCAGCAGCGTCAAGGACGTTTTGAAGCACTCCCTGTGAGCGATCATGCGTTGGACGGTTTGCGCGGAGAGCTGCGAATCATCAAGCGGGACAAGAACTTTTCTGTCTTTCATCGATTTTCCCTGTCGTCGGCAGAAGGACTCGATAGAAGCAGCTGTTGCGGATGACTGTAGATTTCCATGTTGCTGCCACGCAGATATCCGACCAGGGTGATCCCGGCCTGCTCGCAGAGTTCGATGGCCCGGTCGGTCGGCGAGGTGCGCGACGCGATCAGGCCAATTCCGAGCCGCGCCGCCTTGGCGACCATCTCGGTGGAAACCCGTCCCGAGGTCACGAGCATCTTGTCCTGCAGGACGATGCCCTTGAAGAACGCTTCACCGGCGAGGCGGTCAAGGGTATTGTGACGGCCGAGGTCCTCGGCATGGAGCAACAGTCCGCCGGCGTCGCCGATTGCGGCTGAATGGATACCGCCATGACTGCGATACTGCTCGGTCAGACCGTGCAGCTCCTGCATCAGGCGCAAGAGATCCTTGCTGTGGTAGCAGCGCGCCCGCCGGGCCGGGCGGAGCAACTCCTCCGGCAGGTTGAAGGCGATGCCGGTACCGCAGCCGGACGTCAGGGTCGGCTGCAGTTTGAGCGGCAGCTCCCTCCGGATGCGCAATTCCGCCAGACCGTATTCGCGACAGACCCCCATGGAGAGGATGTCGTCGAGGCTGTCGATGAAGCCCTGCAAACGAAAGAATCCGACGAGCAGGAAGTTGAGCTGGTGCGGCGAACAGACCAGGGTCGCCAGGTCACGGCCGTTGACCCGCAGGCGCAACGGATATTCCGCCACCACGTGACGCTCGGCCGGTTCGCTCTGACCCTGCACGACACGGACAATTTTTCTGGCGGAACGTTCTTCCATCATCCTCCGGTTGCCGAATCTGCCCTGCCCGGGCCGCCGCTATTTCGGGCAACCGCCGCAGGATGGTGCGTCCACCTCGGGCGGCTCAAGCAGGGCCTCGGTCAGCACATAGGCCGCCTGCAGCGCCGACGTCGGGCAGAGCGGGAAACACTCCTTGCA
>JBFIMV010000167.1:0-5833 GCA_041611575.1 Desulfuromonadales bacterium
AAATCCTCGCCGGAGGCTCGCTGCCGATGTCCGTCCCCCGCCCGACCCGGGCTGAAATCGATCTCGCCGCTCTTCTACACAACTTTCTCGAGATACGGCGCAACGTCGGTGACGCCTGTGATGTGCTGGCCGTGGTCAAGGCGAACGCCTATGGCCATTGTGTCGGTCATGTTGTACCGGCGCTCGCCGAGGCCGGGGCCAAACTGTTCGGCGTTGCGCTCGTCGAGGAGGGGGTGGAGTTGCGCAACCTGGGTGTGCAGCAGCCGATCCTCGTGCTGGGCGGCTTTTTCCCCGGGCAGGAGGCTGACATCCTGGAGCACCGGCTGGTGCCGGTGATTTTCGATCTGGACTGCGCCCGGCGGCTGGACCGTGCCGCACATGGCGCAGATCGAATCGTCGATTATCACCTCAAGGTTGATACGGGGATGGGGCGGCTCGGTTTCCGGGTCGAACGACTCGAAGAGGTGCTGCCGGTCCTAAAAAGTCTGAAGAACCTGAAGATGAGTGGCCTGATGAGCCACCTGGCCATGGCTGATGAGCCGGAACGCCCTCTGACCGCAGAACAGTATGCTTCTTTCTCTGCAGTCGTCAAACGTGTTGAGGCGGCAGGATTTGCCCCCCGTTATCGGCATATTGCCAACAGCGCCGGTATCTACGGTCACGCCTTGGCCGGATGCAACCTGGTCCGTCCCGGCATCTCTCTCTATGGCGGCTTGACCGGCGGGCCATTTGACTCGCCTTTCACGCAACGGCCCGTGATGCACTTTGTCAGCCAGGTGGCGCAGCTCAAGGACGTGCCTCCCGGCGCCGGCATCTCCTACGGTCACCGCTTTACCGCGACGCGCCAGACCCGCATTGCCGCCATCCCGGTCGGTTATGCTGATGGTTACAATCGCCTGCTCACCAACCGCGGCGAAGTGCTGATCCATGGTCGGCGCGCGCCGGTCGTCGGCACCGTCTGCATGGACTGGACCCTGGTGGACGTCACCGATTTCCCAAATGTCCGGGTCGGCGACCGGGTGACTCTGCTCGGCCGCGACGGTGGCGATTGCATCACCGCCGAGGAATGGGCAGACAAGGTTGGCTCCATCACGTACGAGGTGTTCTGCAACATCAGCAAGCGGGTGCCGAGGGTTGTTCGGAGTGCTGAGCGATGAGCGATGAGCGAAGAGGAAAACCAACCCCATTTCATCGCTCATCGCTCAGCACTCAGCACTGTTATTTAGCTCTTGACCTGGGGACGACCACCCTGGCCGGACGGCTGCTGTCCACGACCGGGGAAGTTGTGGCAGAAGCACGGGCCGCCAACCCGCAGAGTGAGCTGGGAGCCGACATCCTGCTGCGTCTGCAGAAGGCCCACGCCGGAGCCGGCCCACGGTTGCAGGAGCTGCTCATCGACGGGCTGAGGGCCCTGGTTGAAAAACTGCTCCTACTGGCCGGTCGCCCTGCCGCTGCTGTGGCTGTCGCTGCTGCTGCCGGAAACCCCGGTATCTCCTGCCTGTTGCGCAACCTGCCGGTCGAATGCCTGCTGTTCCCGCCACACAAACCACCTCACAAGGAGCGGGTTCATCTCACCGTCGCAGAGCTTGATCTCGGCTTGCAGGTGCCGCTCGAGCTCTTCCCCCTGGTGTCGGGATTCGTCGGCGGCGACCTGGTCGCGGTTCTTTTGGGGGTTGAAATGTTGAATTGCGCTGCGCGCGTTGATTCGTTGAATCGATTTAGCAGTTCGACAGTTCAACGGTTCAACAATTCAACGGTTCTTCCAGGGACCCTGGTCGTCGATCTCGGCACCAACGCAGAGCTCGGACTCTGGGATGGCACGCGCTGGTGGGTCACGTCGGCTGCCGCGGGGCCGGCCTTCGAAGCGGGCAACATCGGTGCCGGCATGGTTTACGGGCCCGGAGCCGTGACGGATGTTGTGCTCGACGGCGATCATCTGCGGCTCACCACTGCCGGAGATGTCGAGCCCTGCGGTTTGTGCGGCAGCGGTCTGGTGGCATTGGTTGCCGCCGGTCTGCAGGGCGGACTGGTCGACGGCAGCGGCCGCATCGTAGCGTCCGGTGAGATCGAAACCAATCTCGGACGATACCTTGTTCCGCACGCTGATGGCTGGGCAATCCGCTTTCACCGCAGCGCCCGGGGCGAACTGCTGCTGACCCAGACGGACGTGCGCAACCTCCAGTTCGCCAAAGGGGCGGTCCTGGCCGGCGTGCGCGTTCTCCTGCAACAGGCCGGGATGCAGCCGGATGATGTCTCACGCGTTCTGCTGACCGGTGCCCTGGGTACATCTTTACCGGTCAATACCCTGAAAAGGGTTGCCTTGCTGCCTGAGCCCATGGTAGAAAAATCGCTCTTTGTCGCCAACGGGGTTCTGGTCGGCCTGGGGTCTTATCTGGCGGAGGGGAATGGTGATGACCGGCTGAAGTCTCTCCTCGACACGCTGCAACCGTTCCCCCTCTCCGGGACCCCGGCATTCGAAAGGCTTTATCTGGCATCACTGGAATTTTGAAAACCGCGGCTCCTGGTGCGGTTTTTGTTATTTGGGCTGCAACATATTGACCGGGCGGTATCCACAGGGGCCGGCCCCGAACATCTTCTTCTTGCGAGGTTTGCCATGGCCGTCATCAAGCGCGCACTCATCAGTGTTTCCGACAAGACCGGACTCGTCGAATTTGCCAAAGGGTTGAGCCGTCACGGCGTTGAAGTCCTCTCGACCGGCGGCACCGCAAAGCTGTTGCGGGATGTGGGCTTGAAAGTCAAGGACGTCTCCGAGCACACCGGCTTCCCCGAGATGCTCGACGGCCGGGTCAAGACCCTGCACCCCAAGGTCCACGGCGGTCTGCTCGGCCTGCGCGACAACCCTGCCCATGTGGCCAAGATGGCCGAGCATGGCATCACGCCGATCGACATGGTGGTCGTCAACCTCTACCCCTTCGAGGCGACCGTCGCCAAACCCGACTGCACCCTCGAGGACGCCATCGAAAACATCGACATCGGCGGCCCGACCATGCTGCGCAGCGCGGCGAAAAACAACCAGTCGGTCACGGTACTGGTTGATCCTGCTGACTATGAGGTTGTCCTTGCCGAGATGGACGGCAACTCCGGCGCCGTCTCGAAAGAGACCAACTTCCGCCTCGCCCTCAAAGTCTACCAGCGCACCTCGGCTTACGACGCGGCGATCTCCAACTGGCTCGGCCGCCGGATCGACGCCGACAGCGCCGACTTCCCCAGCGCCCTGACCTTCCAGTTTAAAAAGGCCCAGGGGATGCGCTACGGCGAGAACCCTCACCAGAAGGCGGCTTTCTATGTCGAGAACGACATCCGCGAGGCGTCCATCGCCACGGCAAGACAGCTGCAGGGCAAGGACCTTTCCTACAACAACATCGCCGACACTGATGCCGCGCTCGAGTGCATCAAGCAGTTCAACGACGGTCCCGCCTGTGTCATCGTCAAGCATGCCAATCCCTGCGGCGTGGCCTACGGCGAGACGCTGCTCGATGCTTACCAGCGGGCCTTCAGCACCGACACCGAATCGGCCTTCGGCGGCATCATCGCCCTCAACCGCGAGCTTGACGCCCTGACCGCCCAGGCGATCGTCGACCAGCAGTTCGTCGAAGTGATCATCGCGCCCAAGGTCGCAGCCGCTGCGGTCGCTGTCGTCGCCGCCAAGAAGAACGTCCGCCTGCTCGAATGCGGCGAATGGCCTCAGGACTCTGCCGCCCGGCTCGACATGAAGCGGGTCAACGGCGGCCTGCTGGTACAGGACACCGACCTCGACCTGACTGCGGAACTGAAAGTGGTCAGCAAGCGCCAGCCGACCGCAGACGAGATGAAGGACCTGCTCTTCACCTGGCGGGTGGCCAAGTTCGTCAAGTCGAACGCCATTGTCTACGGCAAGGACGGCATGACCATCGGCGTCGGCGCCGGCCAGATGAGCCGCGTCAACTCGGCGCGCATCGCCGCCATCAAGGCCGAACACGCCGGCCTCGCGGTCAAGGGGGCGGTCATGGCCTCGGACGCCTTCTTCCCGTTCCGCGACGGCATCGACAACGCCGCCGCCGTCGGCATCAGCGCCGTGATCCAGCCCGGCGGTTCGATCCGCGATGAAGAAGTCATCGCCTCCGCCGACGAGCACGGCATGGCTATGATCTTCACCGGGATGCGGCATTTCAGACATTAAAAGCGGGGGCTGGGGGCGAGTGACTGGTGGCTGGTGATTTTTCCAGGATCCAGTCCCTGGTCACCAGCCGCTGCTTCATCGAAAGGTATTGAGATGAAGATATTAGTCGTAGGTGGCGGTGGCCGCGAGCACGCTCTGGTCTGGAAGATCGCGCAGTCACCACTGGTCGACACGCTCTATTGTGCCCCGGGCAACCCCGGGATCGCCCAGTTGGCCGAATGTGTCCATATTGCCGCGGACGAGATCGACGCCCTGCTCGACTTCGCCCGCGCCGAGGCGATCGACCTGACCGTGGTCGGCCCGGAGGTGCCGCTGACCCTCGGTATCGTCGACCGCTTCCAGGCGGCAGGGCTGGAAATTTTCGGCCCGAACCGGGCCGCCGCTCGCATCGAGGGGAGCAAGAGCTTCTCCAAGGACCTGATGAAGAAATACGGCATCCCGACGGCCGCGTATGAGACCTTCACCGAGCGGGATGAGGCGGTGGCTTATATCAAGGAGCAGGGGGCGCCGATCGTCGTCAAGGCCGATGGCCTGGCCGCAGGCAAGGGGGTGATCGTCGCCATGACCGAAGAGCAGGCGATCGCCGCGGTCGACGACATCATGCTCGACAAGGTGTTCGGTGCCGCCGGATCAAGTGTGGTCATCGAGGAGTTCATGGAAGGCGAGGAGGCCTCCTTCTTCGCCTTCACCGACGGCCGGAACATCCTGCCGCTCGCTTCGTCGCAGGACCACAAACGCATCTTCGACAACGATGAAGGGCCGAATACCGGTGGCATGGGCGCCTATTCGCCGGCACCGGTCGTCACGGCGGAGCTGCATGACGAGATCGTCGAGACCATCGTCAAGCCGACCATTGCCGGCATGGCCAGCGACGGCTGCCCCTACAGCGGCATCCTCTATGTCGGCCTGATGATCAAGGACGGTAAGCCGCGCGTGGTGGAGTACAATGCCCGCTTCGGCGACCCGGAGGCCCAGCCGCTGCTGATGAGGATGAAGTCGGACATCGTGCCGGTGCTGCAGGCCTGCGCCCGCGGCGACCTGCGGCAGGATTCGATTGAATGGCACGACAAGGCCGCGGTCTGCGTCGTCATGGCTTCGGGCGGTTACCCGGCGGCGTACGCGAAGGGGTTCGGCATCACCGGCCTCGAAGACGCCGCTGCCCTCGAAGATGTCATGGTCTTCCATGCCGGCACCGGCTTCGATGACGGAAAAATCGTCAACACCGGTGGCCGCGTGCTCGGCGTCACCGGCCTCGGCAGCACCGTCGCCGCAGCGATCGCCTGCGCCTACCTCGCCGTGGACAAAATCGAATGGACGGGAGCGCAGTACCGCAGGGATATCGGGAGAAAAGCGTTGAATCGTTGAATTGCGCTGCGTGCGTTGAACTGTTGAATCGATTCAACAATTCAACGATTCAACAATTCAACGATTCAACGATTCAACAATTCAACAATTCAACAATTCAACAACGAGGTCATGCAATGAACAAAAAACCGCTGGTTGGCATTCTCATGGGCAGCGACAACGATTACGAGGTCATGAAGGAGACTGGTCTGGCCCTGAGCCAGTTCGGTATCCCCTTTGAAATGACGGTGTCGAGTGCTCACCGCACACCCGAACGCACCGGCCGTTACGTTCGCGAGGCGCGTGCCC
>JBFIMV010000168.1:0-5833 GCA_041611575.1 Desulfuromonadales bacterium
ACCCGTTCAGGCAAGTATCGAAAGTTCTCAAGCAGCCGGTTGAGAGCGGTCTTTTTGTTTCCATAAACGCCCCCGGCGTGGATATTAATCACATCGGCACCGATCATTTCTGCGAGCATCGCCTGGTAGTCAAGCTCGGCAATTGATTTTCTCGTCACTTCGGCAGAGGGTGAAGACAAGAGGACAAACTGGTCCGGGTGGAAGCTCAGTCGAATATCCCACTCTTTGCGGAGTTCATTCACTTTCACAAGGCTTGCAACGATGCCGGCAAAGTCAGGTAGTGAATCAAGAGTGTAGCCGACCTCGGGGTGGGTGTATCGGGGCAGAAACTGCGAGGACACCCGAAAGGCTCCTATGCCGAAACGATGAACAGCTGTCAAAGCCATGACCAGGCTGTTCGCATTCTCAAGGCTAATCGTTGAGAGCTTCTCCAGGCGCTCCTTGCCCGAAAGAGTCAGGAGCTCCCTTGCCGTCGTTTGGCGAAAGCGAATCGGCTCGTTACGAAAAATGCAGCACAGGCCAAAGCGCAACATGAGGACATCCTATGATGGTTTGCAATCCGTCAAAAGCTCCTTACCATTGTAGAGGGGTTATCTTTACCGACAAGTCGCAAGAATCAGGTATCGGGGATGTTTATGACAAACAATAAAGAGTGGGACATGGTCCTGGAGCTGCTCCGGCAGCAGAACTTTGCTGTTCTCGGCACATCACGCCAGGGTCACGCCTATTCCAGTCTGGTGGCGTTTTCCGTAACAAACTCAGCAGAGAGCCTTTTTTTCGCAACGACACGCGCAACGCGCAAATATCATAACCTGGCAGCCGACCACAGGGTTGCATTGTTAATCGACAATCGTGCCGACCAGGACAGGCCCCTCTACGAAGCCGCTGCGGTGACCGCTTATGGCTGTGCAGAAGAGCTCGGCGAAGAACTTCGACTCGAGGCTCTGGCAAGCTATCTTGCCAAACACCCCCAATTAAAGACTTTTGCGACGGCACCTTCCACTGCGTTCTTCCATGTTGCCGTGGGAGAATATCATCTCGTGCAGCGCTTCCAGAACGTGACCGAATTCCGGATGAAACGATGAACTGGCTGATTCCCTTTACAGCCCTCAGCCGGGAGACGGCAAAAAATCTTGGCGGCAAAGCCATGATGCTGGCCCGTCTGCAGCAAGAGGGATTTACGGTCCCGGCCGGATACTGTCTGCCGGCCAATGTCTACCATGAGTTCCTGGCGGCAACAGGCCTCGATGCGTTCATTGCCATGGAGCTGCAGCGCAAGGATTTCCGCGAGATGCGCTGGGAGGAGCTTTGGGACGTCTCCCTGCGGATTCGCAATCACTTCGCCACCCGCGCCTGGCCAAAAGCCATGCAAGAGAAACTGCTCAACGACCTGTGCGATGGTCCGGCCAAATGGCCGGCGGTGGCAGTCCGGTCGACCGCTCCCGGAGAAGATTCCGCAGGCCAGTCCTTTGCTGGTCTGCACGAAAGCCGCATCATGCTGCAGGGTGCAGAGGCCATCCTGGAAGCTATTCGTATTGTTTGGGCCTCCCTCTGGTCGGACGGCGCGCTGCTCTACCGACACGAGCTCGGACTGCAGCCGGGGACGAGCGGCATGGCCGTAATCATCCAGGAGATGGTTGTCGGAGACGTGTCCGGGATTCTCTTCACCCGGGCACCTCAGGATAGCAGCGTCATGATGGCCGAGGCGGTCTGGGGTCTGAATCAGGCGCTTGTCGATGGCACCATTGAGCCCGACCGCTGGCAATTCAGCCGTACCACAGGTGCTGTGACCGACAAGCATGAAATTGCGCACACCGTCGCGCTGCGACCCACGAAAAATGGAACCAAGTTATCCCCCTTGCAAGAGACGGAAAAAGGGCGATCTCCTTTGGACAGCGAACTTTGTCGCAATCTGTTTGAAACAGGCTGGCAACTGGAAACTCTCATCGGCGAAGCTCTCGATATCGAATGGACCCGCTCTGGCAAAGGCCTGCATATTCTTCAGGTCCGTCCTATCACGGCATCTTTGCAGAAGGAAGCGGACGATGAACGCCCCTGGTATCTGAGTCTCCATCGCAGCCTCGACAACCTTGAAGCCCTGCGCACGGAACTTGAGCAGCAGGTATTGCCGGGTATGGATCAGGATGCAGAAGTGATGAGAACCGTCGAACTGTCTCAGCTTTCCAACCGGCAACTTGCCGAGGAGTATCGCCACCGCAGCCTGATTCTTCACAAATGGCTGAGCATCTATAAAGAGAAGTGCATTCCCATGGCTCACGGCTTGCGATTGTTTGGTGAGTATTACAATGATTTGCTTAAGCCTGAAGACCCACATGAGTTCGTTGGCCTCCTGCATTCAGATGAATTGCTCGCGGTAAAACGCAACCGCCAGTTGCACGCAATGGCTGAACTGCTGCGCAACGACCATCGCCTGTTGCAGCAGCTTAAGGACCGCCGCGAGATTCCGGTCGGGAGCAGGCTGGAATTGATGCTCGAAGCGCTCAACCGGGAGTACGGCGGCATCAGTTGGGTTTTGCAGGAGGAGTTGGACATCCTCTCCTGGCTGGTGAAGCTGGCCGAGCAGGATGACTCTGACCAAAGCGAGCGCTTAGAACAGGCCGACAAGGAGCAGGCCTTTTTCGACCGGATCCCGGAAGCAGAGCGCGGCATGGCAGACCGAATCCTGGCTGTTGCCAAAGCCAGCTATCTGCTACGAGACAACGACAATCTCTACCTGGGTAAAATCAGGGCCGGGGTTTCCGGCGCCGAACTGGAAATTCGCAAACGGATCGATGCCGGCTCTTCAGCAGAACTTGCTGAGGTTCTGCCCGAATCGACGGACAGCAATAAAACCTTTTCAAGGGATGAAACGCTGCTGATGGCGGTCGAAAATCCCGACCCAAGGAAAATTGCCCGTCAACTGGTCGGCCAACCCGCCGGACCCGGAGTCAACTCGGGTCCGGCAAGGGTGCTCAACAAGGACTGCGCCCTCACCGATTTTAAAGCCGCAGAGGTCCTGGTCTGCGACGCCGTCGAGCCAAATATGACCTTTCTCGCGCCGTTGGCCGCAGCAATCGTCGAACGCCGCGGTGGCATGCTCATCCACGGCGCCATCATCGCCCGTGAATACGGGATTCCTTGCGTCACAGGCATCCCCGAAGCAACCAAAGTCATCCATACCGGAGATCATCTTACGGTTGACGGTTATCTCGGTATTGTCACAATTGACCGCAGCCGCAGCTAATTCATTATTGCTTGATTGTTCTCCAGCAAGCGATTTCTGAATTCCCTGCTGATCGGATCATCTCCCAGCCAGATACCGAAATATGCCACAGCAAAATCGGCGCCGGGAACCTGGCCCAAAGGCCGTTCGTTGAGCCTTAACTCGGTACCCTTTTCCGGAATGTAAGTGACACTGTAGCGATCTCCGGGTTTTACATCCTGAAAAAAGCCATAAAAGGCCTGCAAACGTTTTGCCATGGCCCGGTACTCTGCCGGCAGGAGATTGTCTCTCAGAATCTTGTCCGAAGCCTCCGCAAAACCCTTGGCCTCGATCTCACGAAAATAAGAGAGCTCGAGCCTTTTTGCGACATCATTCGACCAGGCCTGTCCCGGGACGCCCCGGGGGAGGTACAGAGCCCCTGCGTAAACATCAAACAACATCGCCCACTTCAAAACCGCGACTCCGTTGAGCCTAAGCTCGGTTTGATCAACGACCAGGGTGTCGCTGAAACGTACGCCCTTGATCTCAACCGCCAGAGCAAGGCCGGCCAGCGCGACGAGCATGATCACGACCAGCCAAAACATCTTGAACAGGGCAATTTTCAACACATCTCGCTCCTTGACTTCTGTTGTCCGGGTTCTTCCCATCATAACAGAGACGTGCCCGTCGCTGCCCGCAAGCGCTCAACTTATTCGTTAAGCCTCTGGAAATATTGCGCTTTATGAATTATCGGTTAGACTTTTGAGGTTGATGAATTAAGGTGCAGGCAAAGCTCTCTCAGAACAACTGGAATTGCCATGAACGTCTTCTTCCTGAGCATTGTTGTTTTGCTGGTCTACATGACCGCGATCTTCGGGCTGGCCCTGTGGCTCAAGGACAACAGCATTGTCGATGTGGCCTACGGCGTCGCCTTCGTTGTGGCCTGCGGTCTGGCCTTTCTGGTTTATGGCGATGGTCACCCCCGGCAGTGGCTGGTGGTTGCGCTCATTACAATCTGGGGGCTGCGCCTCGCCTGGCATATATGCCTGCGCAAACAAGGCGAGGGGGAGGACTTCCGTTATCGCCAGTGGCGCGAAGAGTGGGGCGACACGTTGATCTGGCGCAGCTTTCTGCAGATTTTCATGCTGCAGGGAGCTGTGATCTTTTGTGTTGCCCTGCCCGCCTTGCTGGTCATCAACAGCCCGGGGAGCAGGCTCGGGGCCCTGGATGTCTCAGGAGTTCTGGTCTGGTTGATCGGCTTCGGGTTTGAAGCGGTCGGCGACTGGCAGCTGTTATGTTTTAAGCGAAAAGCGGAAAACCGCGGAAAAATCATTCAGAGCGGACTCTGGCGCTATACACGGCATCCGAATTATTTCGGTGAAGCCCTGCTCTGGTGGGGCCTGTTCCTGATTGCCGTCAAGGCCCCATACGGGCTGCTGGCAGTGCTCAGCCCGCTACTGATCGGCTTCCTGCTGCTGAAGGTCTCCGGAATCCCCATGCTCGAAGCCAAGTACCGGGGCAATGAAGAATTTTCCGCCTACAAAGAGCGGACCAATGCGTTCCTTCCCTGGTTTCCCAAGTCTGGAGAACTGAATGATTGAGGCTTGCAACAGGCCGGCCCAAGGCCAAAGGATTGCGGTCGTCGGTGGCGGGGTGTCCGGCATCGTTGCTGCCCACCTGTTGCAGCAACGGCACAGGGTGACGCTCTTCGAGCAGAAGGATTATCTCGGCGGGCACACCCGCACCATCGAAATCAAAGCAGGCCCGGATGTCGGCCTGGCGGTGGATACCGGCTTCATCGTCCTCAACGATGCCACCTACCCGCTGTTCCGCAAATTCCTTGCCCGCCTAGGCATCGAAGCCCGGGTTTCGGAAATGTCCTTTGGCTTCCAGTGCCACCGGACCGGCCTGGTTTACGCGGGCACGGACCTGAACGGCCTGTTCGCTCAACGGCGCAACCTGTTCAGCCCGGCCTTCTTCGCTTTTCTTCTGGAAATCGTCAAGTTCAGCAAACAGGCGCGGAAAGATCTCGCAAGGGGCGATATCGCGCAAATCACTCTCGGCGAATACCTGGCGAGAGGGGGTTATTCATCCTCCTTCGTTGACAACTACCTGGTGCCGATGGCGGCGGCGATCTGGTCCACACCGGCGATGCAGATCCACGATTTTCCGGCCGGCCCGTTTCTGCATTTTTTCCGCAACCATGGCCTGCTCTCCTTGCGCAACCGGCCCCAGTGGCGCACCGTGGTCGGGGGCAGCCATGCTTACGTCAAGGCCTTTGCCCGTGGCTTCAAAGGAGAGGTCCACCTCGACAGGCCGGTATGCCGCATCATACGTGGACCGGGGCGGGTGCAACTCTCGCTCGCCGACGGTTCTTCACAGGATTTCGACCAGGTCGTGATCGCCACCCATGCCGATCAGGCCCTGCGCCTGCTGCAGGACCCGAGCGACCTGGAACAGCGGCTGCTTTCACCCTGGCGATACCAGCGCAACCGGACGGTCCTGCACACCGACTCGTCCATTCTGCCGGCAAGGAAGCACGCCTGGGCTGCCTGGAATTTTACTCGCGAAGCCGCCGCCACAGAGGATCGTCCGGTTTATGTGACCTATTACATGAACCGCCTGCAGGGG
>JBFIMV010000169.1:0-5736 GCA_041611575.1 Desulfuromonadales bacterium
CTACTCTCCGGCGGACGACCCGGCTGAATCACCCGCCTGATTCTTCTCATCCCCCATACGCAACACCAGGTCACGCATTGACATCCCGTCGATGGCCTGTTCCTCCGCCCGCCGCAAGGTGGCGGCGACCTCGGCGATCGCGCCATCTTCACGCGAACTGCGCAAGTCACTGTAATCCTGGCCGGCGACACCGAGACCGCGTATCACATCCAGCAGCAGGATGCCTTCAATGGCCCGCGCCGGCTGGTAGCCGCTGCCGGCGTCCTCCAGCGTGATTTCGACGACAAAGCCGAGGCGGGTCAGCTCGTCGAGGATTTTGCGCAGCAGACGCGGCGGCACGTTGACCTGCTCGGCCAGCTGTTCCTGGTCGAGCACCGGCTTGCCGAGGTAGAAGCGACGGCAGAGGAAGAGCAGGACCGTCAGGGCGATGCGTTCGCGGCTGGCGTAGTTCACCCCGCGCCCCCTGACATCCTGGCGGATGGTGCGCAGGTTCTGCGTGGCATAGGTCACCTCCAGGCCGAGCAGGACGATCATCCAGGAGAGGTAGATCCAGACCATCAGGATCGGCAGGGCGGCCATGGTGCCGTAGATGGCATTGTAGCGCGCCACCCCTACCTGGAAATTGAGGTACCCCCACTGGCTGAGCTGCCAGAGGGTCCCGCCGAAGATCCCGCCGATCAGGGCGGCGCGCGGGCTGACCTTGACGTTCGGCATGAAGAGGTAAAGACCGGCAAAGGCCAGCCACATCACCATGAAGGGGAGGACGTTGAAGAGCAGGACCAGCAGGTCGCCGAGCAAGGCATGCTCCAGCAACGCTTGCACCAGGCCCTGGCTCTTGAGGGTGCTGGTCATGGAAATCGCCGCAACGACAAACAACGGGCCGATCGTCACGATGGAAAAGTAATCGGTGAAGCGTCGCAGCAGGGTGCGCGTCTCCTTCACACCCCAGACGTCGTTGAAGGATTTCTCGATGTTTGACAGCAGCGTCAGCACGGTCAGGACCAGAAAGATCAGGCCGATGGTGCCGAGGCGGGTGACGTTGGTGTTGTTGATGTATTCGACGATCCGGGTGACGACCGCCCCGCCGCCGACCGCGAGCTTGTTGAGCAGCAGCGGCTCCAGCTCGTTCTGCACGCCGAAGCCCTTGAGGACCGAGAACATCAGCGCCAGGAGCGGCACGATCGACAGCAGCGTGGTGAAGGTCAGGGCCGAGGCCCGCAGCATGCAGCCGTCGGCGAAGAAGCCGCGCGCCACGATGGTCAGGATCTGCCCCTGGCTCAACATGAAGCGCCGCCACCAGCGCTGCTCGGCCGGATCAAATTCCCAGAGATCATGCTCGAGAAAGCGTTTTGCGCGCTCGATCAAGGTGTTCGTCGAACCCATAAACCCCTTCCCGCCGCTAGCGCGGCTCGCTCAGGTCGACCATGACGACGGGCAGGCCCGTCGTCTCAAGTTTATCACCGAAAACCGACGCATCACCGACCACGACGATCTGCTGCCGCTCAGGCCGGAGGTAGCTCCGTGCGACCCTCTGGACATCGTCCGCCGTGACGGCGGCGATCCGTTCGCGGTAACGGGCAAGATAGTCTTGCGGATAACCGTAATAATCAAGGGTCATCTGCTGGCTGACCACCGAATGCATGTCTTCAAATCCGAACACGAACGAATTGATCTGGCTCTCGCGGGCCAGCTTCAATTCGCCCTCGGTGACCGGTTTTTCCCGCAGCTCCGCCATGATTTCGCGCATCAGGGCGAGGGCCTCGGCAACTGACTCGCTCTTGGTCTCCGTCCCGGCCACGAAAGGCCCCGGCAGGCGCCGTCCGATCTGAAAATAGGAATACACCGAATAGGCCAGACCGCGATTCGAGCGGATCTCGCGCATCAGGCGGGAGTTGAAGCCGCCACCACCGAGAATGTAATTGAGCACGCGAACCGCGTACTGATCGGGGTGGTCCTTGGTCAGGCCGATATCGCCGATCAGGATGGTGGTCTGCGCCAGCTCCTTGGACGCCACCCGGACCAGGCCCGGGCCGGCGGCAGCGGGGGTAGGGATGAGCTGGGCCGGAACGTCGCGCCGCGGCCAGTCCCCCAGGGTCGCATCGAGCAGCCCCAGGAGCGCTTCGCGATCGAAATCTCCCGAGACCGCCAGCCACAGGTTGTCCGGCGCGACATGCTCGCGGTGGAACGCCAGCAGGTCATCGCGGGTGACAGCGGCGAGGCTGTCAATGGTCGGCGTGCGGCCGAGGTAATGATCGGGGTAGAGGGCCGGCATGAGCAGCCGCCGGGCGATGGAGCCGGGGTCATCGTTCTGCCGTCGCACCTGCTCCTGCGCCTGGATGCGCGCCAGTTCGAGCCGCTCTTCGGCGAAACGCGCCCGCCGCAGCAGGTCGGCCAGGATCTCGAGGCCTTCCCTGAGGTCGTCCGAGCGCAGGGACATGTCAAGCTGGGCCGTGTAGGGACCGAGGCTGGCGCCGAGCTCCGCGGCCAGCTGGTCGAGCCGCTCGTCAAACTCTTCCGGGGTTCGCTCCCCGGCGCCGCCGGTCCGCCAGGCGGCCCCGAAGAGCTGGTCGAAGCCGGTCTTGTCGGCCGGCGTCGCGATGGCGCCGCTGCCGATCATGGCCGTAACCTGCACCAGGGGCAGGTCCCGGTCCTCCTTCAGATAGAGCCGGATGCCGTTGGGCAGCACCAGCTTCTCGACCTCCGGCAAACGGAAATCGAGTTCCGGGTAGACGAGCCGCTCCGGGGTCATCGGCGTCGGCAGGCAACCGCCGAGCAGGACGGCCGCCAGCAACAGGCACAGGGCAATACAGCGCATTGGGTTTCTGAAAATCATAGGGTCGAATCTTCCCTCTTGAGCACGACCACGGTCCGGTTGGCCGGGACGAAATAGGTGCGGGCGACGGTGCGGACATCTTCGGCCGTCAGTCGTTCGATCTCCGCCTCGAATGTGACCAGGTAACGCCAGTCGCCGGCGAGCGACTGGTAGCTGGTCAGCATCCGCGCCAGCCCGGAGTTGTGCCGGAGCCTGCGCAGCTGGTCGGTCACCAGGCGATTGCGGGCCTTGGTCAGCTCCGCCTCGCCGACCAGCTCATCCTTCAGCCTGCCGAGCTCGACGTAGATCGCCGCCTCGAGCTCTTCGACCGTGTGCGGATGGCGCGGGATGGCATCGATCACGAACAGGTTGGGATAACGGGCGCCGGGGGCGGCGTAGACCGAAACCGAGGCCGCCAGCTTCTGTTCTTCAACGAGGGCCCGGTACAGCCGCGAAGTACGGCCGGCGCCGAGGATCTGGTCGATGAGGTCGAAGACATAGTCGTCCTTGTGCGGCAGCGTCGGCTTGTGGAAAGCGATCGCCAGGCGCGGTTCGGCGTCGAAGATTTCCACGATGCGCTTTTCCCCGGTCTGGGGTGGTTCCGCAGCAGTCACCGCCGGCACCGGCGTCCCCGGCGGGATGTCGCCGAAGTAGCGGCCGACCAGGGCGATGGCATCGGCGGCCGTGATATCGCCGACCAGGCCGATGACCGTGTTGACCGGCGCGTAGTACTTGTGGAGGAAATCGCGGGTCTTCTGCGGGCTCAGGTTGGCGATGTCCGAATGCCAGCCGATGATCGGGTTGCGGTACGGATGGACGGTGAAGGCGTTGGCCATCAGCACCTCGTAGTGCCGTCGGGCCGGATTGGTGTCGTAGGAACGGCGCCGCTCCTCGTGGATGACATCCCGCTCGGTGTAGAACTCACGCAGCACGGGATTCTTCATCCTCTCCGACTCAAGCAGCGCCCAGAGCTCCAGCTTGTTCGACGGCAGGGAGACCAGGTAGGTCGTCTGGTCCTTGCTGGTGAAGGCGTTGAAGCCGACACCGCCGTTTTCGGCGTACAGGTTGGAATATACCTCCTTGACGACGTAGCGCTGATGCTCCGCCTGCAGCTCCGCCAGGCGCTTCTCCAGCGTCGCCAGGCGATCCGGGTCGGCATTTTTCGCGTGTCTCAGGGCGTCGCGTTCGCTGCCGACCGCCTCGATCTCCTCGAGGAGCAGCTGCTCTTTGGCATAGTCGGTCGTACCGAGGGTCTTCGTTCCCTTGAAGAGCATGTGTTCGAGCAGGTGGGCGACGCCGCGGGTTTCACTCGTCTCGTGCACCGAACCGACGCCGAGGGTGATGTAGGCCGAGACGACCGGCGTCTCATGGCGTTCGACGACCAGCAGCGTCAGGCCGTTGGCGAATGTGTGCTCGACGACGCGCCCATCGAGGCCGGCCGCCTGCACCGGCCCGGCGAGCAGGAGCCCGAGCAAAACCAACGCTGTGATCACCTTGTATCTGATCCTCTGCATGAATTCTCGTTCCTGTTCTTGATAATATCCTGGGCAAACAATCTATTATACGGACTTATAACCGAAAAGATGTTCAACACATTTCAACGCAAAGACGCCAAGAATTAAAGAAAGGCGCGAAGAAAAACGCTCCCATTTATTGGCATGTTTATGCTTTTACTTTGCGCCTTGCACTTTTTCTCTGCGTCATTGCGTTGCAACGATTCGGGTCTTTGATTTTGGTTATAGACACGTCATTATAACAACCGCAGGCCATCGGGTCGATAGCACCATGAAGATAACAGCATCAAAGCAGATTCTCCAGCGACTTCGATCACCTCCGGGAATTGCCTGAAACTCTCTTTGACAAACCGCTGGTGCGCGGATTAACTTCAGACATCCGTTACTTAACATACGAGGCGACATGACGAGAATGAAGCGCATAGCGGTATTGACCAGCGGCGGCGACTGCTCCGGCATGAACGCGGCGATTCGCGCCGTGGTGCGGGCGGGGTTGAGCAACAACCTCGAAGTGATCGGCATCCAGAAAGGCTACCAGGGGCTGGTCGACCGGCAGTTCGAACGGCTGACGACCAAATCCGTGAGCAGCATGCTGCAGCGGGGGGGGACGTTCCTGCAGAGCGCGCGCTGCCCGGCGATGCTCGAAGAAGCGGGACAGCGCCAGGCGATGGACACCCTCAGGGGGCTGCGGATCGACGGGCTGGTGGTGATCGGCGGCGACGGCTCACAGCGGGGCGCCCTGTCGCTGCACCTGCGGGGGATCCCGGTCGCCGCCATCCCCGCCTCGATCGACAACGACATCCCGTTCACCGACATGTCGCTCGGCGTCGACACGGCGCTCAACAACATCATCCACGCCGTCGACAACCTCAAGGACACCGCCTCGTCCCACGACCGCACCTTCGTCGTCGAGACCATGGGGCGCAAGTGCGGCTACCTGGCCCTGGTCTCAGGCATCGCCTGCGGCGCCGAGTATGCCCTGATCCCCGAAGCGGCCTACGACCTCGACCGCATCTGCGAGCACCTGCTGCAACGCTTCCGCGAAGGGCGCGACAACTCGATCATCATGGTCGCCGAAGGCGCGGCAAAAGCCGCCGACATCGCCGCGCAGATCAAGGACCGCATCGGCTTCGAAACCCGCATCATGGTGCTCGGCCACTACCAGCGCGGCGGCTCGCCGTCGAGCTTCGACCGGTTGCTGGCCGCCCGCTTCGGCGTCGCCGCCGTCGAAGCCCTGCTCGACGGCGCGAACCGCGTGATGCTCGGTTTGTCCTGCGGCGCGATCGTCCGGAACGATCTGCAAGAAGTTATCGCCGGCGGGAGACGACCCATCGATGCGAGCCTGATGAGGCTGGCGGGAACACTCGGGATTTGAGGATCATTTGGACGATTGAAAATAGCTAAGGGCCC
>JBFIMV010000170.1:0-5697 GCA_041611575.1 Desulfuromonadales bacterium
ACCGCCAACGGGGCCATGCTGGCCGACCGCGCGAAACTGCGGCTGCCGTTCTTCGGTGACCTCCTCAGGGAATATGCCCTCTCGACCTTCTGCCGCACCTTCGCCACGACCCTGGCGAGCGGCATACCGATCGTGCAGTCGATGCAGATGTCACGGGGCACCCTCAACAACCGGGTTCTGGAGAAAAACCTCGGTATGGCGGTGAACCGCATCCAGGAAGGCGCCAGAATTTCCGAGGCCTTGGAACAGTCAGGAGATTTTCCGATCATCGCCCTGAGGATGATCGGAGTCGGTGAAACGAGTGGTTCGCTGGTCGATATGCTCAACGACGTGTCCGAGTATTACGAAAGCGAAGTGGAGCGGCGTCTCGACCGTCTGACCACGATCATTGAACCGCTCATGATGTTGACCATGGGGCTGCTGATAGGCGGCATCGTTGTCGCCATGTACATCCCGATCTTCCAATTGGCCGGAACGGTTCGATAGGCTGGAGCACGCATGTCGTTCAAGCATCGCAAAATCGGTGAGATTCTGGTGGAGATGGGGGCGCTGGCACCGGCCGAGGTGCGTCTCGTTCTCGACCATCAAGGGCCTTTGAAGCAGCGCTTCGGGGAGCTTGCGGTTGCCCGTGGGCTGATCTCGGACGACCTCGTGGCCCAGGCGCTCGCCCGCCAGTTCGGCCTGGAGCATGTGGATCTAGACGCCGTCGACCAGGACCCCGAACTCGCCGATTCTCTTCCCGCCGATCTGCCGCTGCGCTATCGTTTCATCCCGTTGCAGCGGACTGATGATGGCCTGGTGATCGCGGTTGCCGACCCGACCAATGTCGCCGAGCTCGACAACCTGGAGATGTTGCTCGACACCCCGCTGGTCTGTCGGGTGGCCGCCAAGGACAAGGTCGCCGTCCTGCTTGATCGGGTGCAGGGGTCGAAACAGGTGCTGCAGGAAGTCTCGGAAGATTTCAAGCTGCAACTCGTCAAGGAGACGGACAAGGGGGAGGAAGTCCTCTCCATCGAGAAACTCACCGACGACTCCAGTCCGATCATCCGCCTGATCGATTCGACCCTGTTCGATGCCCTCAACAAACGGGCCAGTGACATCCATATCGAGAGCAGCCTCGATGGCGTGCAGATCAAGTATCGCGTCGACGGTGTCCTCTTCCGGGCTACCCAGCCGCTCGACGGTCGCTTCCAGGGGCCGATCATCTCGCGTATCAAGGTCATGAGCGACCTTGACATCTCCGAACGGCGCATTCCCCAGGACGGCCGCTTCAAGGTGCGCATGGGCAACAAGTCGATCGATTTCCGCGTCTCGATCATGCCGAGCATCTTCGGCGAGGATGCCGTCATCAGGATCCTGGACAAGGAAAGTATCGCCAAGGACCTCCACGGCTTGACCCTGGATGTTCTCGGCATCGAAGGGCGGGAACTGACAAGGTTCCGCCGCATGATCCGCGAACCTTACGGCATGGTCCTGGTGACCGGGCCGACCGGCAGCGGCAAAACGACCACGCTGTATGCGGCGCTCACCGAGATTTACAACGAGCAGGAAAAAATCATCACCATCGAGGACCCGGTGGAGTACCAGCTCAAGGGGGTGGTGCAGATCCCGGTCAACGAAAAGAAGGGGCTCACCTTCGCCCGCGGCCTGCGCTCCATCCTGCGCCACGACCCCGACAAGATCATGGTCGGTGAGATCCGCGACCCGGAAACTGCGCAGATTGCAGTGCAGTCGGCGTTGACCGGCCACCTGGTCTTTACCACCGTGCACGCCAACAATGTCTTCGATGTTCTCGGCCGCTTCATGCACATGGGGATCGACGCCTACAATTTCGTCTCGTGCCTCAACTGCGTGGTCGCCCAGCGCCTGGTGCGGCGGGTCTGTACGCATTGCCGCCAACCGGTGGTTTACGGCCGTGAAGCCCTTGAAGAATCCGGACTCGACTACGACACGTTCAAGGGCCATACGTTTTATGCGGGGACGGGGTGCCGCGAATGCAACGGCCAGGGGTATCATGGACGGACGGCGATCCTTGAACTGCTTGATCTCGACGATAACCTGCGGGACCTGATCGCCAGTAAGGCGCCGGTCAGCCGCCTGAAAGAGGCGGCCCGCGCAGCCGGCACGGTCTTCCTGCGGGATTCCGCCGTGGAGAAACTGGTCAAGGGTGTGACGACGCTCGAGGAAATCAACCGGGTCACTTTTGCCGAACCGTCAGGGGGAGGATGATGAGCCGCACTTTTGTCGGGATCGATATCCAGTCGGACGGTCTGTTCCTGGCGGCCCTGCGGCGCAATCGTCCGCAGACGCAGCTGGTGGGCCTGCGCTTTGAAAGCCTTGAGGGGGTGATCGAACCATCCAGCCGGCATCCGAACATTCGTGACGCCCGCCGTTTCATAGAAGGGCTGCGCCGCGGCGTCGACGCCCTGGCCGGCTCGGAGGAACGCATCGCTCTCAGCCTGCCCGACCGTTCGGGGCGAATCTACCTGACAGAGGTGGATGCGCCGTTCAAATCGCAACCTGAGGCCGTCGATATTCTCAAGTGGCGACTCAAGTCCAGCCTGCCTGCGCCACCGTCCCAGGTGCACCTCACCTACCAGATTCTCGAGAAACGTGATGACGGCCGTCAACGCTGCATTGTGGCCGCCATTGCGCACGCAGTCCTCGATCAATATGAAGACCTGGTGAGCGAGGCGGGGAGACATGCCGTTCAGGTCGATTTCCACTCGTTGAACCTTTATAATTACTACCGTCCGCGGCTTGACATCGGTGATGAATTCATCCTGGTCAGCCTGGAGAGCGGCACCCTTGGCATTCAGTATGTCCTTGGTCACATCCTCTGTTACCAGCGGGTGCGCGATTTCCGGCCTGATCCGGAGCGCGCTTTCCGTGAAATCAACCGGACGCTGGTGGAAGCCTACGAGGCTTTCCCGGCCATGAAACGCTGCGCGGTTTTTGCCCACGTGGACCCGGATATAAACGGGGATGTGGAAAAACTGCTGTCATCCGCCTTCGAACGTGACGTCAGGTGCCTGGACCCTTTGTTGCGCCGATTCGGCGGCGAAGGGAAAACCGGCGGTCTTAAACCCGTAGGTTCGGTCGTTGCCGCCCTTGGTGCGGCGGAACGTCTGATGTAGAGACAGCCATGGAACTACGCCTCAATCTCGCAAGAAAACCTTACCTGAACCGCAAGAGAGTCAGATTCTGGCTGTTGCTGGTGTGTGGCGTGCTCGGGCTGCTTCTGGCGCTCAATCTGCGTTACGGCTATCTGAATTATCAGCAGATGCGGGTTTTCGACGAACGCTTCCGTGAACTGGATGAGCAGGTCTCGACGGTTCAGTCGATTCCTGCCGATTATTCTCCTGCAGCACATGCCGCCGTTCTCGGTGATGTTGCTCTGGCCAATCTCATCATTGACGCCGACCGGTTCCGCTGGACCGCTCTGCTCGACAGGCTCGAGAGGCTGCTGCCGGCCGATGTTTCAGTCCGGACCCTCCAGCCAAATTTTGAAAAACGTTCGCTGCAGCTCACCGCGACGGCCCGCGATGTTGCCGCCATGACCGCTTTTATCGACAACCTGTTGCAATCGGATGATCTCAACCAAGCCTTCCTGCTGTCCCATGCGGATACGGACGACCAGCAGTTTGGTGCTGCAGGAGCGAAAGTCGTAGGCTTTACACTGGAAATCCGGGAGGCCTTCTGATGCGTCCTGTGGAAATGATCTCCCAGTTGTGGTTTTCCTGTCGGGGGCTGATCCTCCTGCTGGGGACATTGCTGCTTGCCAACCTGCTGCTCTATGTCGTGCTTGACCAGCTGGTCGTGCCCCGTGTGATTTCGCAGGAGCGGAATTATCTGCAGCGGCAGGCGGAGGTCCGGCAGCTGCTGCATGCCCAGGGCAGTGGTGTGCAGACGCCGGAGCAGGAGTTCGTACTGGCCCGCCAGGATCTTGCGAAGTTCCATAATGAAATTCCCGAGTACCATGAATTCACCGGACTCGTTGAGGAACTGATGGTGCTTGCCGGGCGTGCGCGGTTGAATATCACGCAGATCAGCTATCAACCGGAAGAGCTGCCAAAGAACAGGCTGCTGCGTTACGACCTGGGTTTCAACGTCTCTGGCGATTATGAGCAGGTGAAGAAATTCATCCATTCTCTCGAGCAGTCGGCGCGCCTGATGTCGATCCGCCAGATCGGCTTACAGGGGACGGCTGGCGATGGGGTCAACCTGCGGCTGCTCCTGGAGACTTATTTCCGTCCTGCGGGAGAGACGTCATGAACCGCAAGAGGATTGTTCTGGCCGGCCTGCTTGTCATCCTGGCGTTGTGCCTCGTCTATGCATACCTGGCGATGCCTCGACTGGAAAAGGCACCACCGCGCACAGCGGCGACCCGGGAAAAACCGCTCACGGCAACCGCTAGCGGCCGGACGGCAGACACCTCCAGCCGGATTGCTTTCGGCGAACCAGCATCGGAGCCGCTGGAATTCTCGGGCGCGGAACGCGACATCTTCCGCTTCAAGCAACGGCGGCAGGTGCAGTCTGCCGCGAAACTGCCGGTTGTGACTCCACCGCCGGATGCGACAGCGACCCCGGAAGTCCCGTCAACGGATACCGTCCCGTTTGCAACGGTTCAGGCGGAGCTCAGCCGGTTCACCTTTCTCGGCTTCCTGGAAAAGGCTGGAGAAAGGTCGGTGTTCCTGACCAGTGGCGGCACCCTGTTCATCGCCAAACCTGCGGAGACGTTCGGGGTTGAAAGTGAATTCACGGTTGCGGCAATTGACGGTAATATTCTAAAGGTAAAACGGGCAGGCAACGACAGCCTGGTCGAGATTCCGCTCATCGAGAGACAGCAGCTCGCCGCGTCGGTCAGCGCCCCGGCGCGCCTGGCTCCTCTCAGCAGCCCGGCCGGAGCCATGCCATTGCGCAGCTTTACGCCACGGCCGAAGCCTGCCGTACCTATGGAAGGTGCGGGCGCAGACGTTACTGAACCCGTAATTCAGCAAGAGAGCAATCCCACCGAACAGCCGGCACCGGAACCGCCTGCCGTGGGGGATGTTATAGAGGGAGAAGTCAATGGCAAGAAACAATAAGAGCCGTTTTGCCGGGTGGTTGGTCCTGCTGGTAACCCTTCTCTGGCTGTCGGGCTGCGCATCCTATCAGGCCCGCAAGGCTTACGATGCAGCGGAGCGCTTTTCGGCAGAGGAGAAATTCGACCAGGCGGTCGACAAGTATGCTGAAGCCGCCGAACTCGACCCGTCCCGCAAGAAATACAAGCTGGAGTTGCTCACCGCCCGTTCGCGGGCAGCAACCAGCCATCTCCAGCAGGCGCGCCGGTTCTCCCAGGAAGGCAAGTACGTGGAGGCCTTGTCCGAGTACCGCCTGGCCAGGGAGTTCGACCCGAGCGTCGAGGTCATCGCTCAGGAGGAGCGTCAGCTGAGCAACCTTCTCGAAGCGCAGAAATTCGCTGAAGAAGGGGCCGCTTTATACGATAGCAGGAATCTCCCCGCAGCGCGCAAGGCGATCGACAAGGCCCTGAAGCTCGATGCCAACAACGCCAGGGCGCAGGCGATCAAGGCTTTGATTGACCGTGACCACCGGACGATCTCCATGGACGGCGTCGAGCTGGACCTGGCATCTAGCGAACCGATCACGCTGCGTTTCAAAGATGCCAACATCAAGGAAGTGTTCGGTATCCTTTCC